>NZ_CALLZT010000122.1:0-17727 GCF_937858515.1 uncultured Gordonia sp.
CCGGACCCTTCGTGACCCTTGCTCCTTCGTCGCTTCGGCCTCAGGGATCAAGATGTTTGGTTGCTTGGGTTGTGTGTGTGGTTGCGTCGGGTGTCGAAAGGTTGCCGGACCCTTCGTGACCCTTGCTCCTTCGTCGCTTCGGCCTCAGGGATCAAGATGGTTGGTTGCTTCTTGGTTGCGGGAGGCGTCTTGACCCCTGAGGGCTGTCGCGCGAGCTTGCGAGCCGACAGCGTCTCGAAGGGTCCGGTGAGACGAGGGCATGACCGAGCTACGCGGGTTTGGCGACGGCCTTGACTTCGAGGTATTCCTCGAAACCGTTGACGCCCATTTCGCGGCCGATGCCGGAGGCCTTGTAGCCGCCGAAGGGGACGTCGGCGGAGTACCAGATGCCGCCGTTGATACCCATCGTGCCGGTGCGGACACCGTCGACGACCTTGTTGATGCGGGCCTCGTCGGTGCCGTAGACCATGCCCGACAGACCGTACGGGGAGTCGTTGGCGATGCGGATCGCGTCGTCGTCACCGTCGTGGGCGATGATCACCAGGACCGGGCCGAAGATCTCCTCCTGCGCGACCCGAGCCGAGTTGTCCAGGCCGGAGATCAGCGTCGGCTGCACGTAGAAGCCCTTGTCCTTGTCGGCCGGACGCCCACCACCCACCTCGATGGTGCCGCCCTCTTCGACGGCCAGCTTGATGTACGACTCGACCCGATCCCGCTGCGTCGCCGAAATCAGTGGGCCGCAGATGGTTCCGGGATCGGTCGGATCGTTGGCGGCGAGCCCGGCCATCGCGTTGCCGGTGGCCTTGATGGCGTCGGCGAGCTTCTCACGAGGCACGAGCAGGCGGGTTGTGATGGCGCAGCCCTGACCGGCGTGCGTGACCACCGCGAACGCGGCCATCGCGCAGGCCGAGCCGAGGTCGGCGTCGTCGAGGACGATGAACGCCGACTTGCCGCCGAGTTCCAGGAACACCTTCTTGAGGGATTCGGCGGAGGCGGCCATCACCTTACGGCCGGTGGCCGTGGACCCGGTGAACGACACGATGTCTACCCGCGGATCGGACGAAAGCTGTGCGCCCACAGCATGATCGGAGGAGGTGACGATGTTGATGACGCCGGGCGGGAAATCGGTCTCCTCGGCGATCACCTTGCCTACGAGCGCCGCGCACCACGGGGTGTCGGGGGCGGGTTTGAGCACCACGGTGCAGCCGGCCGCCAATGCGGGGCCAATCTTGGCGAAGTTGATCTGGTGCGGGAAGTTCCACGGGGTGATCGCGCCGACCACACCCACTGCCTCTGAACGCAATTCGCGATGGTTCTTGATGCCCATCGGCTTGGCCTCGCCCAGATCGCGGGTCCAAGCGTAGCTTTCGGCGAGGTCGGCGAAGTAGCCGAGGTCGGTGATGGGGCCCTCGAGCTGCGGGCCGTGGGTGAGGAATACCGGACATCCCACTTCGGCGACGGTGAGCTCGCGCAGTTCGTCGGCGTGGGCGAGCAGCGCGTCGCGCAGCTGACGCAGGCACCGGGCCCGCAGTGCGTGGTCACGCGACCAGTCGGTGGTGTCAAAGGCGTTGCGGGCGGCGGCGATCGCACTGTCCATGTCGGCCGGGGTGGCATCGGCGGCCTGGCCGATGACCTCCTCGGTGGCGGGGTTGACGATGTCGAAAGTGCCACCGGAGCCGGGTACGAGTTTGCCGTCGATCAGCAGATCGGAGGCGACTGCCGGGCGTAGTGTCATGTGCTGGAACTCCATCTGGACAGGTGTCTGGACTCGCGTTCAAACCTAGTGTAGTGTCGCTCACATGTCCAGCCCCGTGTCTCAGGAAAGTACGCGCCGCCGCCTCACGGCCCAGCAGGCCGAGACCGTCGCCAAGCTGACCGACGCCGCCGTCGATGTGCTCAACACCGAGGGTTTCGACGGGCTCACCGTCCGGATGGTGGCCAAGCGTGCCGGGGTTGCGCCGGCCACCGCCTACACGTACTTTTCGTCCAAGAGTCACCTTGTGGCCGAGGTATTTTGGCGCAGACTCGCCGATGGGGTCGCGGCTCCCGATCCGTTCTTGGCGCCCATCGATCGGGTGGCCGGGGTGCTCCGGGCGGTGTCGCTGGTGGTCGCGGGGGAGGGGCAGCTCGGCGGGGCGGTCACGGTCGCACTGCTGGGTACCGACCCCGATGTGGAACACCTGCGCTGGCGGATCGGCGGATTCATCCGCGTCCGTCTCGCCGAGGCCGTCGGGGCCGACCCCGAGAACCCCGGACCCGTTGTCGACGCCCTGGAAATGCTGTACGCCGGTGGTCTCGTCCACGCCGGCATGGGTCACCTGAGCTACGAACAGACCTCCGACAGACTTGTCGCCGCAGCCCGAATGATTATGGAGCACCAACAATGACCGACACCGCCACGCGTGCGGGAATGGAACACATCGTTCCCTTCGATCCGTATTCGTATGAATTCCACGAGGATCCGTACCCCACCTACGCCCGGCTGCGCGCCGAGGCACCCGTGTACTACAACGCCTCCCAGGATTTCTGGGCACTCTCGCGACATGAGGACGTGCGGAACGCATTTCGTGACACCGTCCGGCTGTCCAACAGCTGGGGTGTGTCGATGGACCCGTCGTCGTACGGACCCAATGCACACCTGGCGATGTCGTTCCTGGCGATGGACGATCCCAAGCACATGCGCATCCGCAAGCTCGTGTCCAAGGGATTCACCCCGCGCCGGGTCAACGAACTCGGCGCACGCATCCGGGAATTGACCGCCCAGCACTGGCAGGTGTGCCTGGACAAGGGCGAATTCGACTACGTCAGTGATTTCGCCGGTCTCCTGCCGATGGATGTCGTCTCCGAACTGCTCGGCGTCCCCGAATCCGACCGCGCCCACCTACGCGCACAGTCGGATGCACTCGTGCACCGTGACGAAGGCGTGCTCGACGTGCCCGAGTCTGCCGTGTACGCGTATCTCGAATTGCACCGCTACTACACCGAATTGATCGCCGATCGCCGCAAGAACCCGGGCGAGGACATGGTGTCGGCGCTGCTCACCGCCGAGATCCTCGACGACGCGACGGGGGATAAGACCTCCCTGTCCGACGACGAACTGATCGGCTTCATGATCCTGATGATCGTCGCCGGCAACGAGACCACCACCAAACTCCTGGCGAACGCGGTCTACTGGGGGGCACGTAATCCCGACCAGCTGGCCCGCGTGCTGGCCGACCCCGAGCTGGTTCCCGACTGGACCGAAGAGACTCTGCGGTACGACAATTCGAGCCAGATGGTGCTGCGCAAGGTAATGGCCGACGCCGAGTTCGGTGGAGTCACCATCCCCGAAGGCGATCGGGTGCTGCTGCTGATCGGCTCGGCCAACCGCGATGTCGATGTGTTCGGCCCCGACGTCGACAAGTACATCCTCGGCCGCGACAATGGGCAGTCTCTGATGAGTTTCGGTATCGGAACGCACTTCTGCCTCGGCTCCCACCTGGCGCGCCTCGAAGGCAATATCGGCCTGGAGCAGGTGATCGGCACCGTCAAGAACTACGAAATCGACTTCGACAAGGCCGTCCGGGTGCATTCGGTGAATGTGCGCGGCTTCGCCGAACTCCCGATGAAAGTGCAGGCCCGCTGATGGCATTCATTCCTCATCCCGACCGCCGTCCCGTCCTCGTCGCCGGCGCCTCCTCGGGCATCGGTGCGGCAACCGCCGAATGGCTTGCGGCGGCCGGATATCCGGTGGCGCTCACCGCGCGCCGCGTCGACAAGCTGCAGGCACTGGCCGACAAGATCACCGCGGCCGGTGGTGAGGCCGTCGCCGTCCCGCTGGATGTGACCGACGAACAGTCCGTCCTCGACTGCGTCGCCAAAGCCGAAGCGGCACTGGGTGCTCTGGAAGTGGTGGTGTCCGGTGCGGGTGATCTGGCCGTCGGGCGGTCGTTCGAACAGCCGGTGGAGCAGTTCACCGACCAGATCAACATCCACCTCAACGGCGCCTACCGGCTGTACCGGGCGGTGATTCCCGGCATGATCGAGCGGGCCCGAGGCGATTTCGTGTTCATCGGGTCCGACGTCACGCAGCGTCCGCGCACCTTCTCCTCCGCGTACGTAGCCGCTAAGTCCGGCATCGACGGTCTGGTGACCACCGTGCAGATGGAACTCGAAGGCACCGGCGTGCGCGCCGGCCTCGTGCGTCCCGGGCAGACCCTCACCGGCATGGGTATGGACCTGGATCAGAAGACCACCGAGGACATGCTGAACGACTGGATCAAGTTCGGCATCGCCCGGCACGGCAACTTCCTCTCACCCGAACACATCGCCCAGGCCATCGCCGGAATGATCGGCATGCCCCGCGGCGCGCACATGCGCATCGTCGAGGTCGAAGCCGAAGGCGCCGTCCCCAAAGCGAAACGATCCCAATGACCACCCTCTTGACCCCTGAGCCGAAGCGCCTCTTGATCCCTGAGGCCGAAGCGACGAAGGAGCGAGGGTCTCGAAGGGTCCGGTGACGTTTCGCACCTGCCGCAACCACCTCGAATCCCGTTGGGAGCCTCGTCTCACCGGACCCTTCGAGACGCGTCGGCTCGCAAGCTCGCGCGACGCCCTCAGGGATCAAGAAGGTGGTCGCGGGAAAGAGTTACGCGACGCCCTCAGGGATCAAAAGGTGGTCGCGGGGTCACGAGGGTGGTTGCGGAATACAGAAATCAGCCCATGGAAAAATTTCTCTAGTGAAAGGACTGACGAGTCATGACCGTCATCGACGAATCAGACCTGCGTGAAGATCTGAAAGAACCCAAGCGGGTGTCGGGCGGAGAAGGCGAGTACGGCCATCTCGAAGAACTCGCCACCGACCCCATCTCCCTGTTCTGGCGGATCCGCAATGAATGCGGCGACGTCGGGAAATTCCAGCTCGCCGACCGCGAGGTGGTCCTCGTCACGGGTGCGCAGGCCAACGAGGAATTCTTCCGGGCCCCCGACGAGGTGCTCGACCAGGCCGCCGCATACCCGTTCATGACACCGGTGTTCGGCGAGGGCGTGGTGTTCGACACCAGCCCCGAGGAACGGTCGAAGGCGCTGCACAACCAGGCCCTCAAGGGCGCCCACATGAAGCAGCACGCCATCACCATCCCCAACGAGGTGGAGCGGATGATCGCGAACTGGGGCGAGGAGGGCGAGATCGACCTGCTCGAATTCTTCGGTGAGCTGACGCTGTACACGTCGTCGTCGTGCCTGATCGGCCGCAAGTTCCGAGAGAAGCTGTCCAAGCGGATCTCGGAGATCTATCACGATCTCGAACGCGGCACCGACCCGTACGCCTACGTCGACTGCTACGCCGACATCGAAAGCTTCCGCCGCCGCGACGCCGCCCGCGCCGAACTCGTCGAATTCATGGCCGGGGTGCTCGAAGAGTACGAGGCAAACCCGGAGCCGGACAAGGAAAAGCGCGACCTGCTCGACGTGCTGGTGTCACTCAAGAACGCCGACGGTACGCCGATGTTCAGCGCCGACACCGTGACCGGCATGTTCATCTCCATGATGTTCGCCGGCCACCACACCACCCAGGGCACCGCCGCCTGGACGTTGCTGGAGTTGCTGCGCCACCCCGACTACATGGCGCAGGTCGTCGCAGAGCTCGACGATATCTACACCGACAAGGGAGAAGGCAAGCCCGCCTACAGTTTTGCCGCCATGCGGCAGATCCCCAAGCTGGAGGCCTCGCTCAAGGAGGCGCTGCGCCTACATCCGCCGCTGATCATTCTGATGCGGGTGGCGCAGCAGGACATCGAGGTCGAAGGGCACATCGTCCACAAGGGGCAGTCGATCGCCGTCTCGCCCGCGGTCTCCAATCAGCTCGAACCCGACTTCGTGAACGCCGGATCCTTCGATCCGGATCGCTATTTCGATCCGCGGCAGGAAGATCTGGCCAACCGGTGGACGTGGATTCCGTTCGGCGCCGGCCGGCATCGTTGCGTCGGAGCGCCGTTCGCCATTATGCAGCTCAAGGCGATCTTCTCGGTGCTATTGCAGAATTATGAGTTCGAGCTGTCGCAGCCGCCGGAGTCGTACCACAATGACCATTCGAAAATGGTTGTGCAGCTTGCCCAGCCGTGCAAGGTGCGCTATCGCCGCCGGGTCGTTCCGGCAGCCCGACAACAAGCAGCACAGTAAGAAAGGCACTCGCGATGCGTATCGAAGTGGATCTGGATCTGTGCCAAGGACACGGTATGTGTGAACTGGAGGCGCCGGAAGTCTTCGAGGCGCACAAGGATTACGTCGAGATTCTCGACAAGGAACCCGACGAGTCGCTGCGCGCCGAAGTGCGTGCGGCCGTCCAGTACTGCCCCACCCAAGCACTACGAATCGTCGAAGACTGACGACCAGACGACTGAAACAGGAGAAACACCATGGCTTTTGATCGCGCCGAACTCGAAGAGATGAAAGAACGTTGGCTGGCCGCCAACATCGAGGCCGAGAAGGCCGGTGACTGGCGCCCGCTCGCCGAGTTCTACACCGAGGACGCCACCTACGGCTGGAACTACGGTCCCAAGAAGGACTTCATGGCCGTCGGCCGCGACGAGATCCGCGACATCGCCCTCGGTCAGGAGATGGAAGGCCTGGAAGGCTGGACCTACCCGTACCAGGCGTGGGTGATCGACGATCAGACCGGCGACATGATCGGCCTGTGGAAGCAGGTGTACGAGGCCACCCGCGAGGACGGCTCCCACTACGCCCTCGACGGCATCCAGGGATCGTGGTTCAAGTACGCCGGCAACTTCGAATTCTCCTGGCAGCGTGACTTCTTCGACTACGGCAACGTCTCCTCTCTGTTCCTGGAGCTGATGGTGGACAAGAAGATGAGTGACTCCATGCTCAAACGGGTGGAGAAGTCGGCACCCGGCAACCTGCCCGGCTGGTACGACTACGGCACCGCCCCGGTCAAGTTCTGGTAATCGCCCGATGACCAGTACAGCCCCGTACGGTGACCTGACTCAGGAGCAGTTGGCCGGCATCGTGCCCGAACTGCTGCTGACCGGTCAGCTGATCGACCGCAGCGGCATGGCGCACCTCATCGGTGCGTTCGGCCGCGACGTCATGGGGCAGGTTGCCATCGAGGAGTGGATGGCGGCCAGCCCCGTGTACACCCACCGCATGCGCACCGCCCTCGGAATCGACGGCGACGGCGTGGAGGACATGTTCAAATGCCTCCAGCTCGACATCGGCGCACCACCGCAGTTCATGGACTTCCGGTACGAGGTCGAAGACGAGTATCACGGGTCGTTCGTGCTCAATCACTGTGGGGCACTGCTGGATGTGGAACCGATGGGCGACGACTACGTCACCACCATGTGTCACACCATCGAGGACCCCACCTTCGATGCGACCGCCATCGCGACCAACCGGCGCGCCCGCATCCGGCCCATCCACCGGCCGCCGCGGGCGCCGGTCGACCGGCATCCGCACTGCGCGTGGACCGTCACCATCGAACCCGATCGTGACGAACTGCCGCTGCCCGAGGACGCCGCCCGGATGTTCATGACCCGCGCCGGGACGGTGGCGCTCTCACCGATCGACGCCGATGCCGCCGACGGCTGGGTCGACTACCGTGGGCCGCTCGTGGCCGATCTGCAATTCCGGGAATGGTCGCATACCGCGCTCACCCGCGTCGCCGAAGAGGTTGCGCTGCAACATCAACTGCTCGCGCTCGGTTTCCTGTGGAGCGTGCGCAGGCAGACCGCTGACGTGGAGCAGGTGCTCGACATCTACCGCAAACAACTCAGCGGGATCGCCGGAATCGCCGCCGAACGTGTCCGCAACGCACTCGGGTTGGGCTCGGACGCAACGGATTTGGCAAAGGTGATCGAACTGCATCCGTGTTTCGGGCCCGTCCAGTACACGGGTGTGACCGCCGAGGCCGTCGAAAATGCTTCCGGGACAGACGATGTGCTGGTGACGATTCCCCATGAGTCGCCCGCTGCCCTCGACGGCGGCTGGGTGTCGGTGCTCGACGCCGATCACCTGGAGCCGTTGCAGGCGGCGGCCACCGCCGTCGGTGACCGGTGGGTAGTCGCCGCCGAGGACCACGAGGGGGGTCTTCGGGTTCGGATAACGCTCGGCGACAAGAGTATCCGGGAATCGGGCGAGGTCGCCATCACCCGGTTCAGCAAGGGATCGAGCTGGGAGTTCAGCAACCGCGGACCTTCCATCCCGATCACTCCCGTGGGTGCGAATCTCGGATGAGCGCAATAGGTTTGGCCGGTCAGGCAGCGATAGTCGCGGGTGCCACCCGCGGTATCGGCCTGGCCGTGGCTCATCAGCTCGCCGGCAGTGGAGTGTCGGTGGTGGTCAACGGCCGCGATCGCGAGCTGGTGGACCAGACGGTGGCCGAGATCTGTGGCGGCGGTGGATACGCCGTCGGCGTGTGCGGATCGGCCGGTGACGACGGTGTGGCCCAGCAGATGGTCGACGCAGCGCTCGCCGAGTTCGGTGCCCTCGACATCGCCATCAACTGCGCGGGCATCGCCGAACCGGCTGGATCGACGATCCTCACCATCACCGCCGACGAGTTCCGCGAACAACTCGACGCGCATCTGATGAGTGCCTTCCACCTCACCCAGGCCGCCGGACGGGTGTTCGCCGGCCAGGGTGCGGGGTCGATCGTGCTCACCGGATCGGCCGCCTCCCTCGGCATGTTCGGCGGCAGCGGCTACCCGGCTGCCAAGGGCGGGGTGAACGCGCTCGCTCTGGCAGCGGCCGCCGACCTCGGCGGCGCAGGCGTGCGCGTCAACGTGATCACCCCGGGTGCCAAATCCCGGCTGTCCACGGGTGAGGACTACGAACGGCATATCCACGGTCTACACGAGCGTGGCATCCTCGATGAGTTCGTCCGTGACGCGGCCCTCGACCCGGCACCGCCCGACTATGTCGCCCCACTGTACGTCTTCCTCGCCAGTCCCGCCGCCACCCACATCACCGGCCAGATCTTCAGCGCTGCAGGCGGATTTATCGGAAAGTTCGAACCCCACCAGCCAGGCTTCGTCGCATACCGCGACCACGCAGACACCGCCCCCTACACCTTGGCCGAACTGGCCACCCTCCTGGAAGCCCGCTGAGCTCCAGTCAACTGCGGGCGGCGCGGCGGGCGGCCCAGAAGCGGGCGGCGTCGGCGACGGCGTCGAGGACGGGGCGGGGGTGCCAGTCGAGTTCGGTTTCGGCTTTGGCGTGGCTCATCGGTGACATGTAGTGCATCAGGCGCACTGTGTCGATGTTGAGGGCCTGCGGTTTGCCGGTGATCTTGGCCAGGGCGCTGCCGCCGGCGCCGAGGGTGTACATCGCCGGGCGGGGTAGCACCAGGCGTGGGGGCCGCTGTCCGGCGGCCAGTGCCGCGGTCTTGATGAGTTCGCCCAGATCGAGGAACCGTTCGGAGACTATGTAGCGTTCGCCGTTGCGGGCGCGTTCGGCGGCCAGCGTCATCGCGAGCGCTGCGTCGTCGACGGCGACCGATTCGGTGGCCATGCCGCGGGTGCGGAACGGAAATCTGCCCAGCGCTGGGCCTTTGACGAAGATGCCGTGGTTGGTGGGTTTCCAGTCGTACGGTCCGTAGGTGTTGGCCACACACATCGCCCGTACGGGCACCTTGCCATCGCGTGCGTATCCCAATGCGAGATTCTCGGCGGCCACCCGTGACTTGATGTAGTCCGTCGCCACGTCACCCCAGTTGAACTCGTCGGTCTCGGCGACGACGCGGTCATGGTTGCCGATGGTGCCGATGGTGGAAGCGAACACGAACGAGCCCAGGTCGGCGGCCGCTGCGGCGTCGAGAACGTTGCGCAGACCGTCGACGTTGGCGCGGAACAGGGGAGCGGGGTCGATCAGCCAGGCGCGGGTGTCGACGGCGCAATGGAACACGTCGTCGACGCCGCGCATCGCCGCGTCGAGTGACTGTTGGTCGAAAAGGTCGCCGGTAACCCTTTCGATCTGCCCGTCGGTGGCGGGAATCTTGTCGATAGGCCTGGTGTCGCTGGTCTTTCTGGTGAGAACGCGGACATGTTCACCGTCGGCGACCAGGCGCCGCACCACATGTGAACCGAGGAAGCCGTTGGCTCCGATGACCAGTTTCATCCGCCGGCGACCTCGTAGGTGCGGGAGCGGGCGGGCCTGATCCACAGCTCGCCGTCGGCGGCCGACGCGCCCTCGTTCTTCAGCTCGCGTTTGAGGATCTTGTTGGTGGCAGTCGTCGGGAGGTCGGAGTTGATACGCACATAGCGGGGCCACGCCTTCGGCGACAGATCGGGCTGGCCGGCCAGGAACTCCTCGAACTCCTTCGGGCTCAGGGAGTCGTTGTCGCCCAAGACGATCGCGGCCATCACCGCGTCGCCGACGTGCTCATCGGGAACCGCGTAGACAGCGACGCGATTGATCTGCGGCAGCCGCAGCAACACTCGTTCGACCGGACCGGCGGCCATGTTCTCGCCGTCGACGCGCATCCAGTCGCCGGTGCGTCCGGCCAGATAGAACCAGCCGTCGTCGTCGACGTAGGCCAGATCGCCCGACCAGTACATGCCGTCGTGCAGGCGTTCGGCGGTGGCCGTGTCGTCGTTGTGGTAGCCGGTGAACAGGCCGCCGCCGCTGGTGTTGACGATCTCGCCGACCGCCTCGTCGGCGTTGGCGAGTGCACCGTTCTGGTCGAACTTCGCGCGCGGGCATTCGGTGAGCGTCTTCGAGTTGTACACGGCCACACCGGGAAAGCCCTTGCCGATGGAACCGGCGGGGGTGCCGGGCTCGCGGGTGATGATGACCGCGAGCTCGGTGGAACCGTACCCATCCCACATCGCACACCCGAACCGCCTGCTGAACTCGTTCAGGTCGCGGTCGGTGGCCTCATTGCCGAACGCCGCGCGCAGCGGGATGTCGGCGTCGTCGGGCTTCTCCGGAGTGGCGAGCACGTACGCGAGGGCCTTGCCGACGTAGTGCACATAGGTGGCGCCGTAGCGGCGCAGGTCGTCGACGAAGGTGGACGCCGAGAATTGGGCGGGGACGATCGCGGCTCCGGCGACGAGCGCGACGCAGTAGCCGCCGAGCAGGACCGCCGAATGGAACAGCGGCATCGACAGATAGCACACGTCGTCGGAGGTGATACCGAACTTTTGCACCAACGGTGGCCCGGCGAACGGAATCATCATGTGTGCGAAGCGGACCGGCTTGGGATTGCCGCTGGTACCTGAGGTGAAGATCAGCATGAACGGATCCATCGGTCCCGGAACCGAATACGGGACGAGTTCACCGGCCTGCGTTGTGCGACTGCGCCACTCGTCGCCATCGACGTCGAATACCTGCACGCCCGGCAGGTCGAGGCCGTCGAGAAGCGGGCGGTGCTGTGCGTCGACGAGCAGGATCCGGCAATCGGCTCGGGCGATATCGGCGGCCAGTGCCTGCCCGCGGCGCGTGTTGTTGACGCCGACCGTGACGTAGCCGCCGAGGGCGCCCGCCGCCAGCGCGATGAGCATCTCGGGAGTATTGCCCAGCAGCGCGCCGACGTGCATAGATCGGGTGGCAGCTGCATCTCCCGTCGCTTCGCTCGCCCCTGCTATATCTCCCGTCGCTTCGCTCGCCCCTGCTATATCTCCCGTCGCTTCGCTCGCCCCTGCCGAACCGATGGTGGCCGATGCCCAGCGTGTCGCCTCGGCGATGTACTCGCGCCAGGTCCAGCGCCGATCGTCGTAGATGATGGCGGGATTGTCGTCCTCGGCGCGTTCGAGGAGCAGCTGCGTCACGGTGTCGGCCATCACACCAATTTAGAACATGTTCTCGTTTTCGCCCATACCGGGATTGTCCGTTCCCGGAGAGATCTGCCCGCGGGGTGTAGCGCGGACGACGGTAGCGACGATAAGGGTTGTGGGTGACCAGCGTGCCTGGGCACACTTGGACCGGTGCCGGTCCATCCGGCCCCGCAATGGGGGAGACAAAGGAGTTGCAATGAATCTACGTAGCCGACGGATCGCGGGGGTGCTGGCCGGCCTCGTCGCATCGGTGCTGGTCGGAACGGGGACCGCCAGCGCATGGGATGCCTACCCGGGCAGCACCGGGTCGGGATCGGTGTCCGGCGGCAAGGTCAACATCACGCTGACCAACCGGATCAATCAGCCGATCAGCTGCGAATACAACCTGTGGCCGCTGGGTGAGTACGCGACGGTGGCCCAGGTTTCGGGCGGTTACGGAGCAGCACGCGCGGCGTTCAAGGCCGGCGACTACGGAAGCGGCAACCGCGTCCAGTGGGAGACCAGAGCCAAGGAGAGTTCGCTCGGCTGGCCCATCGCGCGAGGTACACACGTGGTGGTCGCGCCCGGTGCCACCCGGACCGTGACATGGCGGCCTCGCAAAGTGGGCAGCTATTCGGTGCTGGTCCTGTGCAACACGGGATTCGGCGGCTCACGGAACCTGCACCGGAACTTCGACTCGAACGCATTCGCGATCGCGCCGACCCGGCCGGGGCGGCACGCCGAGATCGGCATTCTGGGGATGAACTTCGGCAGCTGAACTGATCCGCGGCCGGGCCCGGTGGGGGAGATCGACATACCCGCCACCGGGCCCGGTCGTATCCGGGGGTGGTAGGTCGGGAGCCTCAGGTCGCCGGACCCTTCGAGACGCTCGCTCCTACGTCGCGTCGCCCTCAGGGATCAAGTAACCACGCCTTTCTAGAAACAAGCGTGCGTGCTTGCTTTTTTCTAGGCGCTGTGTGATGGTCATTACATGGGGCTGATCGATGAACTGCTCGCGGACCTGGCCGCCGAATCGGCGAGCCTGGACGAGCTTGTCGCGGACCTGCCGGCGCGGCAGTGGGCCACGTCCACACCGGCGCAGGGATGGACCATCGCTCACCAGATCGGGCATCTGTGCTGGACCGACACCGTCGCCACCATCGCCGCCACCGATACCGAGGCGTTCGCCGAGGGTCTGAAGGCGGCGTGGGCCGACCCGCTCGGCTTTGTCGACTCCGAGGCCGAGAAGATGGCGCAACTGGCGCCCGCCGACATCCTGGCGCAGTGGCGGGACTGGCGGGTGAGGCTTACCGATGCGCTGTCCGCGGTGCCCAAAGGGACACTCATCCCGTGGTTCGGCCCGCCGATGTCGGCCACGTCCATGGCCACCGCCCGCCTCATGGAGACCTGGGCACATGGTCTCGATGTCGCCGAAGCGCTTGGGGTGCAACGGGAACCGACCGACCGGCTCAAGTCCATCGCGCACCTTGGGGTGCGCACCCGGAACTTCGCGTACATGGTCAACCAACTCGAACCGCCGTCGGGCGAGTTCCGGCTCGAACTCACCGCACCGTCGGGGCAGCTGTGGATCTGGGGGCCAGACGATGCGCCGAACACGTTGCGCGGCAGTGCGATCGACTTCTGCATGCTCATCACCCAGCGCCGGGCGCCCGAAGATCTCGCGCTCGAGGTCTCCGGTGCCGACGCTCGCACCTGGGTGTCGATCGCGCAGTGTTTCGCCGGCCCGCCCGGGGGTAAGCGTCCCCCACAACAGAATTCGGTGAACAGCGAAAAGGTGCAGCGGTGATCAGAGTCGGCAACGCGTCGGGCTTTTACGGTGACAGGATCTCGGCCGTCCGGGAGATGCTCGAAGGTGGTGAACTCGACTATCTCACCGGCGACTATCTCGCCGAACTCACCATGCTCATCCTCGGCCGCGACAAACTCAAGAACCCCGAACTCGGTTACGCGAAAACGTTTCTGCGGCAGATGGAGGATTCGCTGGGCCTCGCCGTCGACCGCGGGGTGAAGATCGTGGTCAACGCCGGCGGGCTCAATCCGCACGGGCTGGCCGTCGCGTTGCGTGAACTCGCCGAGAAGGTGGGTGTCGATGCGTCGGTGGCGTTCGTGTCCGGCGACGACTTGCTGCCCCGCGCTGCGGAACTCGGGCTGGGAAACCCCCTCACCGCCAATGCCTATCTGGGTGCGTTCGGCATCAAGTCGGCGCTGGATTCGGGTGCCGATGTGGTGGTCACCGGTCGGGTCACCGACGCCTCGCTGGCCATCGGCGCCGCCGCGAGTGCCCACGGCTGGGGTTACGACGACCTCGACGCCCTCGCCGGGGCGACCGTCGCCGGGCACATCATCGAATGCGGTACCCAGGCCAGCGGCGGCAATTACGCCTTCTTCACCGAGGTCCCGAAGATGACCCGCATCGGCTTCCCGATCGCCGAGATCGCCGCCGACGGATCGTCGGTGATAACCAAACACGACGGCACCGACGGCGCGGTGACCGTGGGAACGGTGACCGCGCAACTGCTGTACGAGATCGGCGGGCCGCGGTATCTCGGGCCCGATGTCACCACCCGCCTGGACACGATCGAGCTGAGCCAGGTGGGCGCCGATCGGGTGTCGGTGAGCGGGATTCGGGGTGAGGCACCGCCGGAGACGGTGAAGGTGTCGCTCAATTTCCTTGCCGGACTGCGCAATGAGATCAATGTCGTGCTCACCGGCCTCGACGTCGACGCCAAGGCGGCACTGTTCACCGAACAGTTCGAAGCGGCGCTGCCCAAGCGTCCGGCGTCGATGCAGTGGTCGCTGTCGCGGCTCGATCAGCCCGACGCACCCACCGAGGAACAGGCCAGTGCTCTGCTGCGCTGCGTCGTGCGGGACACCGATCCGGCGCTTGTCGGGCGGTCGTTCACGTCCACCGCCGTCGAGCTCGCCCTGGCTTCCTTTCCGGGTTTCACGATGACCGCGCCGCCTGGAAATGGTTCTCCCTACGGGGTTTTCGAACCTGGATACGTCGACGCCGCGGAGGTGGAGCATCGGGTCGCTTTCGCGTCGGGGGTGGTCGAACTCATCGAGCCGAGTCCGCTGCGGGGTCGGCCGGCTGCCGATGAGCCGGTCGACTATGTTGCCGCCGTGTCTGATTGGGGTCCGACGCGGCGGGTTCCGCTCGGCATCGTCGCCGGTGCCCGGTCGGGTGACAAAGGTGGTAGCGCGAATATCGGTGTGTGGGTACGGGACCGGGAACAGTTCGACTGGCTGCACTCCACCCTCGATGTGGAGTTGCTGCGCACGTTGCTGCCGGAGACCGCCGAGCTGACCGTGCATCGGTATTCGTTGCCCAACCTGCTCGCGGTGAACTTCGTGATCGAAGGCATCCTCGGTCGTGGTGTTGCCGACAACGTCCGTTTCGACCCGCAGGCCAAGGGGCTCGGGGAGTGGTTGCGGTCGCGGCATGTCGATGTGCCCGAACGGTTCTTGGGGTAGCGGTGGGAGCCTCATCTCACCGGACCCTTCGAGACCCTCGCTCCTTCGTCGCAACGGCCTCAGGGATCAAGAAGTGTCCCCGGGTTGGGGATTGTGTGGTGGTTTTGGGGTTCAAGATGTGTCCCCCGGGTCGGGGGTTGTGTGGTGGTTTTGGGGTTTTGGATGTGTGTGCCGGTCGGAGGTTGCGACCCATCATCTTGTCGCTTGAGGCTGATGGGTGGGAGGAAGTGGTCCATCATCTTGATCCCTGAGGCCGATGCGAGGAACGAGCGAGGGTCTCGAAGGGTCCGGTGACATTGCATGCATTGCGTCACCACGACAAACGTCAGACAGGAGGAATGCGGTGCCGATAGGTAGTGCGGTGTGGGACACGCCGGAGCGGCTGGCGCTGCGGGAGACCGTGCGTGATTTCGTGGGTAAACATGTTCTGCCGCATCAGGATCAGTGGGAACGCGACGGTGAACTGCCGCGGTCGCTGCACCGGGCGACGGCCGAACTGGGGTTGCTGGGGATCGGTGTTCCCGAGGAGGTCGGCGGGTCGGGTGGTGATCTGATCGACGTGACCGTCGTCGGCGAAGAACTGCACTACGCGGGGGCCGCCGGCGGTGTGTACGCGTCGCTGTTCACGCACGGGATCGCGTTGCCGCACATGATCGTCGCCGGTGACCCGGCACAGATCGACCGATGGGCCCGGCCCACCCTGGCCGGGCAGATGATCGGCTCTCTGGCGATCACCGAACCCGGCGGCGGCAGCGATGTCGGGCATCTGCGCACCAGCGCGGTCCGCGACGGCGACCACTACATCGTCAACGGTTCCAAGACCTACATCACCTCCGGTGTGCGGGCCGATTTCGTCGTGACGGCGGTGCGCACCGGTGGACCGGGTGCGGCCGGGGTGTCGCTGCTCGTCGTCGACACCGACACTCCGGGATTCAGCGTCACCCGCAAGCTCGACAAGATGGGCTGGCGCAGCTCCGATACCGCCGAACTGTCCTACGTCGACGTGCGGGTGCCGGTGGGAAACCTGGTGGGACCGGAGAACTCGGGTTTCGCGCAGATCGCGCAGGCATTCGTCACCGAACGGTCGGCGCTGGCGGTGCAGGCCTACGCCAGCGCCCAACGCTGCCTCGACCTGACGCTGCAATGGGCCCGCGACCGGGAAACCTTCGGTAAACCACTGATCGCGCGGCAGTCCGTGCAGAACACCCTGGCAGACATGGCCCGCCGCGTCGACGTCGCCCGCACCTACGTCCGCGCCGTCGTCGAACGAAAGGTGGCCGTCGAGTCGGGTAAGGCCGACGGACACCACGCCTCCGACGATCTGCTCGCCGAGGTGTGCTTCGCCAAGAACACCGCCGTCGAAGCCGGTGAGTGGGTGGCGAACCAGGCCGTGCAGCTCTTCGGCGGGCTCGGCTACATGACCGGCACCGAAGTCGAACGCCAGTACCGCGACATGCGCATCATCGGCATCGGCGGCGGCACCACCGAAATCCTCACCGCCCTGGCGGCAAAACGATTGGGGTATCAGCGATGACAGCACTGCGATCGACGCTCGACATCACCGGCGACGACTTCACCCGCGCCAGTGCCGCGATGACCGAGAAACTCGGCGAACTGTCGGCCGAATTCGACAAGGTACTCGCCGGCGGCGGTGAGAAATACGTGGAACGGCACCGCAAACGCGGCAAAATGCTGGCCCGCGAACGGATCGAAATGCTCATCGACCCCGACACCGCGTTCCTGGAACTGTGCCCCCTGGCCGCACACGGCTCGCAGTTCCCGGTCGGTGCGTCGGTGGTGATGGGTATCGGCGTCGTCGAGGGCGTCGAATGCCTGATCGTCGCCAACGACCCTACCGTCAAGGGCGGCACCTCCAACCCGTGGACACTCCGGAAGATACTGCGCGGCAATGACATCGCGTTGGAGAACCGGCTGCCGGTGGTGTCGCTGGTGGAATCGGGCGGCGCCGACCTGCCCACGCAGAAAGAGGTGTTCATCCCCGGTGGGCGGATGTTCCGTGACCTGACCCGGCTGTCGGCGGCGGGCATCCCGACCGTCGCCCTCGTGTTCGGTAACTCCACCGCCGGCGGTGCGTACGTACCGGGCCTGAGCGATCACGTCGTGATGATCGAGAAGCAGTCGAAGGTCTTTCTCGGCGGTCCGCCGCTGGTGAAGATGGCCACCGGTGAGGAAAGCGACGATGAATCGCTCGGCGGCGCGCAGATGCACGCCCGCACCTCCGGTCTGGCCGACTACTACGCCGCCGACGAACAGGACTGCATCCGCATCGGCCGGCGCATCGTCGCCCGCCTCAACTGGCGTAAGAAGGGGCCGGGACCGGTCGCACCGATCCTCGAACCCCGTTACAACGCAGAGGAACTCACCGGCATCGTGCCGCCGGACCTGAAGATCCCGTTCAACCCGCGGGAGGTGATCGCCCGCATCGTCGACGACAGCGACTTCGACGAGTTCAAGGCTGAATACG
>NZ_CALLZT010000123.1:0-25496 GCF_937858515.1 uncultured Gordonia sp.
CCGAACAGTTGCGCGTACCGGTCGCGTCCGAGAAGTGCCATGTCAGATCTCCTCGGGGGTATCGGGGCCGGTGGCGTCGAGCTTGCCGGTGGCGTCGAGCGAGATGCCGTACACCTCGCGGGTGCCGCCGAGCGGGACCAGCGTCACCGTCATCTCGATGCCCGGTTCGAATCGCACCGCGGTGCCGGCGGGAATGTCGAGCCTGCGGCCATAGGCGGCGGTCCGGTCGAAGCTGAGCGCACCGTTGGCCTGGGGGAAGTGGACGTGACTGCCGACCTGAACGGGTCGGTCGCCGGTATTGGTCACGACGAGCGTCACCGGTTCGGCGCCGACGTTCAGCTCGATGTCGCCGTCCTCCGCGATCACCTCGCCCGGAACCCGCGCCGATCCCGGTCCGGGGTCGATCGGATTGTGCACGGTGACGAGCTTCGTTCCGTCAGGGAAGGTGGCCTCCACCTGTACGTCGTGCAGCATCTCGGCGATGCCGTCGAGGACGTCGTCGCGGGTCAGCACCTCCCGGCCCGAGGTCATCAGCTCGGCCACCGACCGGCCGTCACGCGCGCCTTCGAGGACATGCTCGGTGACCAGCGCCACGGCCTCGGGGTGGTTGAGTTTGAGTCCGCGGGCCTGCCGTCGCCGGGCCACGTCCGCGGCGTACGAGACCAGTAGCCGTTCTTGCTCATGCGGCGACAGGCGCACGGCGTCATCTCCTCAGCATCGTCGGTTCAGGATCAATTCTGGTCATCCTGCCACGGAGTGAGTCGCGTGGCTCGGTGAGCAGATCAGTCCGCGAGCGCTCCTCCGCCGGCCCGCAGGGACTCCAGCGCGACCTCGGTCACCGACGGCGCGATCGCAGCGACCTCGTCGTAAGTGAAGGCACCCGCGGCGATACCCCTCCCGATGACCAGCGACAACGACATCGCGGTCGCCGGTTCGTCGGCGACGTCCCCACCGGATCTCTCGAAGTAGGCCTGCAGCCGCGCCGCCGCGCCGGCCATGGCGCCGCGGAAGAATCCGGTGACGGCGAGCCATCGGGTCACCAAATGACCGGGATGCATGTCCCAGCCCTGATAAATGCCACGTTCGAGCGAACGGACGACCAGCGCATGGTGCCGTCGCAGCGCCGCCGCGACGTTGTCCGGCGAGCCGGTGGGTAGCACCTGGGTCGACCCGTCGCTGACCCACACGCCGGTCTGCGCGGCCGCGGCCTGCATAACGGCCTTGGCGTGGTCGGCGACGGGGTGTGCCAGCGACTGCTGTGCCGACACGACGCCGCAGGCGGCACTGTAGTCGTAGGTGCCGTAGTGCAACCCGGACAACCGCGGCCGGCCGCGATGTATCGCCTGCGCCAGCGTCGCAGTCCCGTCCGGACCGAGGACCGCCTGCGGTATCTCGATCTGCAGTTCGAACCGCAATGCACCCTCGTCGAGCCCGTGTACCCGTTCGAACTCCTCGCACAGGACGTTCACCGCGTCGACCTGCCGGACATCGCGCAGCTTGGGGACCGTGAAGACGAATCCGGCGGGAACACCGCCTGCGGCGTCGAGCACCAGTTCCAGCGTTCGCAGGCCGCGGGGCCGTTCGGCGGCGCCGAGCCCCTTGGCCCGGACACCGAGGCTGCGCGGCGCGTGCGGACGATCGGCCGACCATTCCCGCAGTGTGCGGCCCGCGGCGCGCGCGTGGGCGTCCTCGACATCGTCGGGGCGCCATCCGTAGCCGTCCTCGAGATCGATGCGCAGGTCTTCGATCGGGTTGGTCCGCAACCTTTCCAGCACGATCGAGATCGTGTGCTCGTCACCGATCTCTCCGAGAACAGCCGCGGTGTCCGTGGCCAGCGCGAGCGCCCGTTCTCCCCATTCGCGGGGTGTGCCGGCGTTCGAGTCCGCAGCACTGACGTACACGGTGTGCGCCGGCTGACCCACAGGATCGTCACCGGGGTAGAGCGCCGCCAGATCGGCGTCGACCGGCGTGAGGAGTTGATCGATGCGCCCACGCACGGCCGGAGCGAGTGTGCGCGGGGTGTCGCCGGCGCTCACTCACCGCCGTTCGTCGGCAGTTCGATATTTTGCAGACGCACCTGCGACCGGGCCAATGCCCTGCCGTCCGCATCGGTGAACTCGACCGCCCACAGCTGCTGGCGCCGTCCGCGGTGCAGCGGGCTGGTGCGGATGGTGATGGTGCCCGAGCGCACGGACCGGAGAAAGTCGGTGCTGTTGTTGACGCCGACCGCGGTACCGCCGATGCCGGTCTGGTGAAGCCAGTAGGCACCGCTGACACTGGCCGCCGACTCGGCGACCGCGCAGTACACGCCGCCGTGGACGATCCCGAACGGCTGATGATGCTTGGCGGACACCTCCAGGGTGGCGGTGAGACCGTCGACGTCGATCGCGGTGATCTGCTGGCCGATCTGCGCGTCGAAACCGGCATTGGCAGCCGGATTGTTCAGGATGTCCTCAACATTGAGTTCGCTCATGGTCCAAGGTTGTCACGGCCTCCGGGCGCTGTCATCACGAGGCCGGTCCGGCCGTTCATCAGTACAGCGCCTTCCTACTGTGACGGACATCACCCGGATTCCACCGGCGCCGGTCACACGCCGCCGACGACGAAGGTGAGTTGTACGCGGCGTGAACGAAATCCACCCTGGAGGAACCGAAAGGCCCTACCTCTCGTTGGAGAGGTAGGGCCTTTCGTGACGTGGACCGGGGGTCTCTGCAGCCCTCAGGACTCTCGCGCGGTCCGACGTTGCACTTAATGTAGGCTACCCTTACCGATGTTGTCAAGCTCATGATCACAATCCACGAAAGGGGCACCTGACCAGCAACGACACCACGCCGAGCCAGTCCCGCAGCCCACACAGCGGTAGCCGTCCACCAGGCGGCCGCCGGATACAGAACAGAGCATCAGGGGAGGAACGCAGTAAGATGAGAAAGATGAACGGTTTGGGTGACTTGGAGCGCGCGGTGATGGATACCCTGTGGGGTAGCCCGCAGCCGCAGACTGTTCGTCAGGTCCACGCATCCCTGTCACGAAACCGCTCCCTCGCCTACACCACGGTGATGACCGTCCTACAGCGCCTGGCCAAGAAGAACCTCGTCACCCAGATCCGCGACGACCGTGCGCACAAGTACGTGCCCACCCATCCGCGCGAAGACCTCGTCGCCAGCCTCATGGTCGACGCGCTCAGTGAGGCCGATGCCCCCGGATCCCGGCATGCGGCACTGGTGTCGTTC
The DNA here is from genome assembly GCF_937858515.1 of uncultured Gordonia sp. Taxonomy (NCBI): domain Bacteria; kingdom Bacillati; phylum Actinomycetota; class Actinomycetes; order Mycobacteriales; family Gordoniaceae; genus Gordonia; species uncultured Gordonia sp. The sequence goes on from NZ_CALLZT010000123.1 coordinate 3,231, forward strand.
GTCGGCCGCGTCGGCGCCGAGGAGGCCGCCGCGCTGCGCGACGCACTCGATGCGCTCGAAGCCGCACGAGATCACGATCGCGCAGGCTAGATTTGTGCACACGGACGACTCGGTGACATAACTGACGTGACCGACCGGCCGTGGCCTTACGGCAAGTGAGCCATTCGGCACACAGGCTTTTCGGCGCACCAGCCCTCCCCGTACACAGCTCAAGGATGACCCGATGACCGCCCTGATCTTCGGTGTCGTGACCGTGATCCTGATCTGGCCCGCAGCGGAGTTGTTATCCCGCGCACGCTGGCAGATCAGAGCACCGCGGGCCGCGATGACTCTGTGGCAGGCAATTGCACTGGCCGGGGTACTTTCCGCGTTCAGTTGCGGCCTCGCCATCGCGTCCAATCTTCTCGAGCCCGGGGCCGACGGCGCCCCCACCACCAACCCGGTCCAGGAGATCGACCGAATCGGCCTGCCGTTGTGGCTGGTGTCCGTCACGGTCCTCGCCATCACCCTGATCATCGGCGTCCGGCTGTTCTACACCACCATTCGCGTCGGAGTACGGACCCGCGCCCGGCGGGCCGCGCACCGGCACCTCATCGACCTCCTCGACCGGTGCGACCATTCATCGGAGAATTCCCTGTTCGCCCGGGATGTCCGCATGATCGACGTCGACACTCCCCTGGCCTATTGTCTGCCCGGGCTACGCCAGCGGGTCGTCATCAGCGAAGGCGTGGTCGCCCGGCTGTCGGAGGACGAGCTGCGCGCGGTGCTCGCCCACGAACGTGCTCACCTGCGCGCACGGCACGATCTGGTCCTCGAGGCGTTCATCGCACTCCACGAGGCCTTCCCACGCTTCGTCCGGAGCAAATCGGCGTTGGGCGCGGTCGAACTGCTGGTGGAAGCGCTTGCCGACGATCAGGCCGTCGCCGCCACCACCCCCACCACCCTCGGCCGGGCGCTCGTCGCCTGCGCCGATGCGGTCGCGCCGCGGGGAGCGATGGCCGTCGGCGGTCCGACGACCCTGACACGCGTTCACCGGTTGCGTGATCCGCGGTCGCCGCGGTGGGTTTCCGCAGCGGCCTACACCACGGCCGCGGCCATCCTTGTCGTCCCGACGCTCGCCGTCGCGATTCCCTGGCTCACGGAGTTGTCCCGACTGTTTGCCGCGTCCTGAGTGGTCCGCGACACCCCGGATAGGTTGAACCCATAGGATTGTGGCTATGACCACTCCTGAAACCGCTGCCGGCCCCGACTCCTCCGCGCCACTGGCGCAGATCGGTGTCACCGGGCTGGCCGTCATGGGCTCCAACATCGCCCGGAACTTCGCCCGGAACGGCTACACTGTCGCGCTGCACAACCGCAGCGTCGCCAAGACCGACGCACTGCTCGCCGAGCACGGGCACGAGGGCAACTTCATCCGCAGCGAGTCCGTCGAGGAGTTCGTCGCCGCACTCGAACGCCCCCGGCGTGCGCTGATCATGGTGCAGGCCGGAGCCGCGACCGACGCCGTCATCGAAAGCCTCGCCGACGCGATGGAGCCCGGCGATGTCATCATCGACGGCGGCAACGCGCTCTACACCGACACCATCCGGCGTGAGAAGGCGCTCGCCGAGCGCGGTCTGCACTTCGTCGGCGCCGGCATCTCCGGCGGCGAGGAGGGTGCTCTCAACGGACCTGCCATCATGCCCGGCGGCCCGGCCGAGTCGTACAAGTCCCTGGGCCCGTTGCTGGAGTCGGTGGCCGCCCATGTCGACGGTGTGCCGTGCTGTACCCATATCGGCCCCGACGGCAGTGGACACTTCGTCAAGATGGTGCACAACGGCATCGAGTACGCCGACATGCAGCTCATCGGAGAGGCCTACGACCTGCTGCGGCGGGTCCTGGATCGGCCCCCCGCCGAGATCGCCGAGGTCTTCGCACGCTGGAACACCGGCGCCCTCGAAAGCTACCTCGTGGAGATCACCGCCGAGGTGCTGGCGCAGGTCGACGCCGAGACCGGCAAGCCACTGGTGGACGTCATCGTCGACGAGGCCGGCCAGAAGGGCACCGGCCGCTGGACCGTCAAGTCCGCACTCGACCTCGGCATCCCTACCACCGGCATCGCCGAGGCCGTCTTCGCCCGGGCGCTGTCGAGCTCCACCGACCAGCGCAAGGCTGCCGCTGGTCTGTCGGCGGGCACCCTCGCCGCCGCGCCCACCGACAAGGACACCTTCATCGACGACATCCACGCCGCGCTGTACGCGTCCAAGGTCGTCGCCTACGCACAGGGCTTCGATCAGATCGCCGCGGGCAGCAAGGAATACGGCTGGGACGTCGACCCCGGCGCGCTGGCCACCATCTGGCGCGGCGGCTGCATCATCCGGGCCCAGTTCCTCAACCGCATCCGCGAGGCCTATGCGGAGAACCCGCAGCTGCCGAGCCTGTTGCTGGCCCCGTACTTCCGCGAGGCCGTCGAAGCCGGCGTTGACAGCTGGCGCCGGGTGGTGGCCACCGCCGCGGCAACGGGCATCCCCGTGCCCGCGTTCGGTTCGTCGCTGTCCTACTACGACGCCCTGCGCAGCGAGCGTCTGCCCGCCGCCCTCACCCAGGGTCTGCGCGACTACTTCGGTGCACACACCTACCGCCGGACCGACAAGGAGGGCTCTTTCCACACCCTGTGGGGCGGCGACCGTTCGGAAGTCACCGCCTAGTCGGTATCGCCGACCGCGTCGGCCTTCTGCGAGAATCGATCTGCATCGAATGCGTGGAATCGCCGGCACCGAAGACTGCGCCGGGACACCTTAGATTACCGGCGAGTAGCATTGTCGTGTCAGTTCCGCTCCACCCACCGCCGCGTTCGGGTGCTGTTTCGGCCCGGCGTGGTGACATCGAAGAAAGGCAGCCATGTCCGACCGGATCAACGTCCACGGCTTGCAGGTCGAACCCGTCCTGTATGACTTCATCAACAACGAGGCGTTGCCGGGCAGCGGCGTAGACCAGGAGGCATTCTGGTCGGGTGCCGCGGGCGTGATCAACGATCTGGCTCCCCGCAACCGCGAGCTGCTCGCCATCCGCGACGACCTGCAGGCCAAGATCGACCAGTGGCACCGCGATCACCCCGGCGCAGTCGACTTCCCCGCCTACAAGGCGTTTCTGACCGAGATCGGCTATCTCGTCGATGTTCCCGAGGACTTCCAGATCTCGACATCGGGCGTCGACTCGGAGATCGCCGAGACCGCCGGGCCGCAGCTCGTGGTGCCCATCCTCAACGCGCGCTTCGCCCTCAACGCCGCCAACGCGCGCTGGGGCTCGCTCTACGACGCGCTGTACGGCACCGACGTCATCCCCGAGACGGACGGTGCGGAGAAGGTCGGCGCATACAACAAGGTCCGCGGCGACAAGGTCATCGCCTACGCCAAGAACTTCCTGGACCAGGCCGTTCCGCTCGAGTCGGGCAGCTACGCCGACGTGACCGGTCTCGCGATCGTCGACGGCGCGCTGCAGGTCAGCCGAGGTGACGCGGTGACCGCACTCGCCAACCCGGCGGCGTTCTCCGGGTTCCGCGGCGACGCCGCCAACCCCACCTCGGTGCTGCTGCGCAACAATGGCCTGTACATCGACATCGAGATCGATCCGTCGTCGCCGATCGGCCAGACCGATCCCGCGGGCATCAAGGACGTGGTCCTGGAGTCGGCGATCACCACGATCATGGACTTCGAGGACTCGGTCGCCGCCGTCGACGCCGACGACAAGGTGGTCGGCTACCGCAACTGGCTCGGCCTCAACCGAGGGGACCTCGCTGAGGAGGTCAGCAAGGGTGGCAAGTCGTTCACCCGCGTGCTGGCCGACAACCGCGAGTACACGGCGCCCGACGGGTCGACCTTCGACCTGCACGGCCGGTCGCTGCTGTTCGTCCGCAACGTCGGTCACCTGATGACCAACCCGGCGATCCTCGACGCCGACGGCAACGAGGTTCCCGAGGGTATCCAGGACGCGCTGTTCACCTCGCTGATCGGCAAGCACGGATTGTCGGCGGAGGGCAAGCAGAACTCGCGCACGGGGTCGATCTACATCGTCAAGCCCAAGATGCACGGACCCGACGAGGTGGCGTTCACCGCGCAGTTGTTCGGTCGCGTCGAGGGTGTTCTCGGGCTGCCCGAGAACACCCTCAAGGTCGGCATCATGGACGAGGAACGCCGCACCACGGTCAATCTCAAGGCAGCCATCAAGGCCGCCGAGAGCCGCGTCGTGTTCATCAACACCGGCTTCCTCGACCGCACCGGCGACGAGATCCACACCTCCATGGAGGCGGGTGCGGTGATCCGCAAGGGCGAGATGAAGCAGCAGAAGTGGATCAATGCCTACGAGGACTTCAACGTCGACACCGGCCTGCACGCCGGCCTGCAGCACAAGGCGCAGATCGGCAAGGGTATGTGGGCGATGACCGACCTCATGGCGCAGATGGTCGAGACCAAGATCGGTCAGCCGCGCGCAGGCGCCACCACCGCCTGGGTGCCCTCGCCCACCGCCGCCACGCTGCACGCCATGCACTACCACCAGGTGGACGTGTTCGAGGTCCAGAACGAGATCGCCAAGCGTGATCCGGCATCGGTCGACGACATCCTCACTATTCCCCTGGCACCGAGCACCGACTGGTCGGACGAGGAGAAGAAGGAAGAGCTCGACAACAACTGCCAGTCGATCCTGGGCTACGTCGTCCGCTGGATCGACCACGGCGTCGGCTGCTCCAAGGTCCCCGACATCCACGACGTCGCGCTCATGGAGGACCGCGCCACCCTGCGCATCTCCAGCCAGCTGCTGGCCAACTGGCTCCGCCACGACATCGTGACCGCCGACGACGTGGTCGCCGCGCTCGAACGGATGGCTCCCGTCGTCGACCGGCAGAACGCCGACGACCCCGACTACCGGCCGATGGCACCGGACTTCGCGTCGAATATCGCCTTCCAGGCGGCCAAGGAGCTTATCCTCGAAGGCGCGAAGCAACCCAGTGGCTACACCGAGCCGATCCTGCATCGCAAGCGCCGGGAGTACAAGGCCGCCCAGGCTTGAATCCTGAACCATGACCGGCCGGCGACGTACGACCGACCGGTCATGAGCGTCAAGCAGTCATGAACCGGCCGGGCCGCCACCTTCTCGATTCGAGATCGTGGCGGCCCGGTTGTATGTCGGCCGACCCACCGCGCATGGCTGTTCGGGTGTTCCCTTGTTGGACGAGACGCGAAAGGCTCCAGGAGTGGCACAGCACCGGAGAAGCGGTGGCGGTCGGGCGCCACAGGGTCGTGGCGTCAGCCGTGGTCTGCTGTTCGGCATCATGTCGGTGATGATCGTGATCGCCATGGTCGCCGCCTGGCAGCACTTCGCGAACAAGTCGGATACCGAAGGCGACAACGCCGCGCGTTCGTGTGTGGAGGGCAACCTACCTGTCCCGATCGTCGCCGACCCCGATCTCGTCGGGGTGCTGACAAAGGTCGCCGCCGCGTTCACCGATACCAATCCCGTGATCAGGGATCACTGCATCAACGTGCACGTTCGCGCCGGGGACGCCAAGATCACTCTCGAAGGCTTGACAGGCACCTGGGACACGGCGTCGATGGGCGCCCGCCCTGCGGCCTGGATACCCCAATCGACCATCTGGTCCGCGGAACTGGCGACCGTGCGGCCGGAGGCTATCGAAGGCACCCCGACCTCCCTCGTAACCACCCCCGTGGTGCTGGCAGTTCATCCCCGGCTCGGGGTGAAGGTCGACAACAAGCTCCAGTGGAGTCAGTTGCCCACCATGCAGTCGACCGACGGGAGCCTGGCGGCATGGGGGCTGCCGGGTATCGGTTCGCTGCGGATGGCGATGCCACGCGGCTCGCAATCGGACGCGACAAGTCTGGCGGCGCAGGCCGTCGCGTCGGCACTGACCCGTTCCACCGGACCGCTGACCGCCGCCGACGCGGCACTGCCCCGGGTCGCGTCGGTGGTGAACGCCCTCATCAACGGTGCGCCCGAAAGTCAGGACGGCACGGCGTCGGCAGCCGTCAGGGCCATCGGCCCCGACATCGCCACCGCACCGATCAGGGCTGTCCCCATCACCGAGCAGAAGCTGTACCAACTGACCAAGGACGACAAGAGCGCCAAGGTGATGGCGATCGTGCCGGGCGGTCCCACCCCCATCGCGGACTACCCGCTGATCCGGCTCGCCGCGAATCTGATATCCGCCGAGGCCTCCGAGGGCGCGGCGGAGTTCTTCGACTTCCTGACACAACCGCGTCAGCTCGCCATGCTCACCGCGCTCGGGTTCCGCGGCGACGCCCCCCTGCCCCCGACCACGGCCACCGTCACGTTTCCCAGCACACCCGAACCGATGCCCGCCCCGGAGAACGCAGCCGCCGTGACGATCAACCGGCTGGTCTACGGGGGCTGAAACGCCGCCCCGGTAGACCAGCTGCCGTCAATCGGGTGCCTTCAGTAGGCCGGCTCAGTCCGTGACGGCGAATGCGTCGATCGGCGGGCAGCTGCACACCAGGTTGCGGTCACCGTAGGTACCGTCGATACGCCGCGAACCGGGCCACACCTTCGGCCTGGCACCCGCCGAAGGCAAGCCCATCGGATACACGGCCAGTTCGCGCGAATACGGGTGATCCCATTCTGCGACAAGACATTCGGCAGTATGCGGAGCACCTCGCAGCGGATTGTCGTCGGCGGGCCACTCACCGGCGGCCACCCGGTCGATCTCACCGCGGATCGCGATCATCGCGTCGCAGAAGGCGTCCAGTTCGGCCAGGTTCTCGCTCTCGGTCGGCTCCACCATCAACGTGCCCGCCACCGGGAAGCTCATCGTCGGGGCGTGGAAACCGTAGTCGGCCAGTCGTTTGGCCACGTCGTCGACGGTCACGCCGGTCGTCGCGGTCAACGGTCGCAGGTCCAGGATGCATTCGTGCGCCACGAAGCCCTGGTCCCCGTCGCCCTCCTTACCGGTGAACAGAACGGGGTAGTGCTCGTCGAGGCGTCTGGCGACGTAGTTGGCCGAGGCGATCGCCGTCAATGTCGCCCGGCGCAGCCCCTGCGCCCCGGTCATCGCGATGTACGCGTAGGTGATCGGCAGGATCGACGCCGATCCGTACGGTGCGGCCGCCACCGTCGAACCACCGGGCAACTCGTCGGCCAGCGGGTGCCCCGGCAAGAACTCGGCGAGGTGAGAACGCACAGCGACCGGACCCACGCCGGGGCCACCGCCACCGTGCGGGATGCAGAACGTCTTATGCAGATTCAAGTGGCTGACGTCGCCGCCGAATCGACCCGGGCGGGCAACGCCCACCAGTGCGTTCAGGTTCGCGCCATCGACGTAGACCTGGCCGCCGGCGTCGTGTACCAGCGCACAGATGTCGGCGATGTCGTGTTCGAAAACGCCATGCGTCGACGGGTAGGTGATCATGATCGCGGCCAGGGACTCGCGGTGTTGATCGATCTTGACCCGTAGATCGTCGACATCGACGTCGCCGTTCTCCCGGCATCCGACCACCACGACCCGCATGCCGGCCATGACCGCGGACGCCGCGTTGGTGCCGTGCGCGCTCGAGGGGATCAGGCAGATGTCCCGGCCCTCGTCGCCGCGGCTGCGGTGATACTGGCTGATGGCCAGCAGCCCTGCGTACTCCCCCTGCGATCCCGCGTTGGGCTGCAGGCTCACCTTGTCGTAGCCGGTGATGGTGACCAGCCACTTCTCCAGCGTCGCGATGAGTTCCCGGATGCCTTCGGTGTCGGCCCACGGTGCGAACGGATGCAGCCGGGCGAAACCGGGCCAGGTGATGGACTCCATCTCGGCGACCGCGTTGAGCTTCATCGTGCACGAACCGAGCGGGATCATGCTGCGGTCCAGGGCAATGTCTTTGTCCGACAAGGCACGCAGGTAGCGCATCATGGCGGTCTCGGTGTGGTAGCTGTTGAACGCCGGATGGGTCAGATAGTCGCTGGTCCTGGTCTCGATAGGCTGCGCGAAAGCTCCCACGTCGTCGCGTTTGAGCACACCGTCGGCCTCGAAGGCCCTCAGTACGGCCGCCACATCATCGAGCGTGGTGGTCTCATCGCACGAGATCGCGACCAGGTCACCCGAGACCAGGCGCAGATTCACGTTGTCATGGCGTTTGGCCCGCGCGACGATCGCACGTGCCTGGCCGGGTGCGCGGACGGTGATGGTGTCGAAGAACCGGGAGTTCTGAACCCGATAGCCGGCCGTCGTCAGGCCGTTGGCCAGCTTCTCGGCCCAACCATGGGTACGTCGGGCGATGGTTCGCAGGCCCTCGGGTCCGTGGTACGAGACGTACATCGACGCCACGATCGCGAGCAGGACTTGCGCCGTGCAGATGTTACTGGTGGCCTTCTCCCTGCGGATGTGCTGCTCACGGGTCTGCAGCGCCAGCCGGTAGGCCACCTTGCCGTCTGCGTCCTTGGACACACCCACCAGGCGTCCGGGCATCTTCCGGGCATGCGTGGTGTGCACCGACAGGTAGCCGGCGTGCGGCCCGCCGAACCCCATAGGCACACCGAATCGCTGCGTCGTGCCGAAGCAGACGTCGGCGCCCTGCTCACCGGGCGGTGTGATCAGCGTCAGTGCCAGCAGATCCGCGCCCACGGCCACCATCGCACCACGATCGTGGGCCTCGGCGATGATCGGCGCCGCATCGACGATCCGTCCCGATGCGCCGGGCACCTGCAGGATGACGCCGAAGAAGTCGCCCTCGGGCAGACCGCGCCGCGGCAGATCCGGCAGCAGCGTCGCCTCGACCACCTCAATGCCCAGCGGCTGTGCCCTCGTCTCGATGACCGCGCGCGTCTGTGGGAACAGATCGGCATCGACCACCAGACGCGACGACCGAGAACGACCGGCCCGGCGCATCAGCGTCATCGCCTCGGCCGCCGCCGTCGCCTCATCGAGCATCGAGGCGTTGGCCACCTCGAGACCGGTCAGGTCCGCCACCATCGTCTGGAAGTTCAGCAGCGCCTCCAGCCGGCCCTGGCTGATCTCGGGCTGATACGGCGTGTACGCCGTGTACCAGGCCGGATTCTCCAGCACATTGCGCACGATCACCGGCGGTGTATGGGTGTCGTAGTAGCCGAGCCCGACCATCGATCGGGCCACGACGTTGCGGTGGGCCAGGTCCGCCAGATGCGCCAGGACCTGGTCCTCGGTCATCGGCTCGTCCAAGGCGTCGAGCCCATTGTTCGCGGGATCGTCGGCGATCACGGCGGGCACCACCAGCGCGGCGAGTTCGTCGAGAGACGCCACACCCAGCGTCTTGAGGATCATCGCGGTTTCGGCTTGATCCGGTCCTACGTGGCGGTCGATGAACGGCTGGGACATCGGCGGAAGACACCTCTCGGCAGCGGGCGGCGCCAGCGCCGACCGGTGAGCCCTCCCCCTCTGTCATGTCCCGACCGAGTCGATCCGGCACGTGGACGCCTGAGAGTTTCAGGCCGGCATGCCGACCCTTTCACCGTGGGCGGACGGGTGAACCCCATCACTTTCCAGAGACGCCGTCATTCGCACGGTCCTGGTGCCTGAGAGTTTGACGAGGAGGTATTGCTCCTTCGGCGGCCACCCTCACCACTGGTCAGAAAATCAGAACGATCCGAAAAGCAGAATCCAGCGGTGGGTGACGCTCTCCCGTGCGGGTGCGACGTGGGATCAGTTTAGCCGCGTGATAGCGCCTGCTCGCAAGCTGAACGGACGATGATCACACCGGTCAGCCGATACGGCGGGTGCGATTCTTGCGCCGTGCGGCGAGTTCGTCCTCGGGGGCCGGTTCGCTCACACCACCGTCGGCGCGCTCGCCGGGGAAGTCCGCGATCGTTCCGGTCAACTCGCGCATCGCGCCACTGACCGCGATCCCGAATACGCCCTGCCCACCCTGCAGTAAATCAACGACCTCCTCGGCCGACGTACATTCGTATACCGTCGTCCCGTCGGAGAACAGGGTGATCTTGGCCAGATCCTCTACGCCGCGCTGACGCAGATGGTCGACGGCGACACGGATGTTCTGCAGCGATATTCCGGTGTCGAGGAGTCGCTTGACGATCTTCAGAACGAGAATGTCCTTGAAGGAGTACAGCTGCTGGCTGCCCGAGCCGGCCGCGCTGCGAATCGACGGCACCACCAGCGACGTCCGTGCCCAATAGTCGAGTTGACGGTAGGTGATCCCGGCGATCTGGCATGCCGTGGGAACCCGGTACCCGACCAGATCATCGGGCACAACATCGTTGGGAAACAGTCCCGGCACCACATCGCTCAACCGACCCTGCCTGGGCGTCACCGGGTGGGGTTCCGTCATCGACGACTCATCAGGGGACCCTACGGCGGTGGAGTCGACAACAGGGGAATCGATGACAGGGGCATCGACGACCTGGGTGGTCGACCGCTCATCATCCCGACCGAACTGCTGATCGCGCACTTCAGACTCCTCGCAACGCTCAGATCGGCCTCGCCCCGGGCAATTGTCGGGGGGAGGTCCGGCGTACTGGACTACAGAGTACGCTCGATGTCACCGATCTTGGGGACGACACGTCGTAGTGTCGCGCATTCGACGGTAGCCCCCGAACGAGCCAATTTGATGCGACGCGCCGATACCCGGGCATCACACATCAAGGAGAAACCTTACAGTGACCTGAGAGAGGCCTATTTGTGATCTTCAGACCCCGCGTCCCGAGAATCACGCGCCGCCGCTGGCCTTGAAGTCGTCCGGCGAGACACTGTCGAGGAACTCGCGGAACTTCTCGACCTCGTCTTCTTTCGCAGGTGCTCCGTCGCCTCCGTCCTCCTCCGGAATCAGCAGACCGGCCTCGGTGAGTACGTCTTCGTCGGCGATGATCGGCACATCCGACCGCAGGGCCACGGCGATCGAGTCCGACGGCCGCGCCGAGACACGCACGTTGCCGTCGAAGACCATCTCGGCGTAGAAAGTGCCCTCTTGCATGTCGATGATGCGCACTTCGATCAGTTTGCGTTCGAAAGCGCCGATGAGGTTGACCATGAGGTCGTGCGTCAACGGACGCGGTGGCTCGATACCCTTCTGCCGCAAAGCGATAGAGGCCGCTTCACTTTGGCCGATCCAGATGGCCAGATACCGCTCGCCTTCGAGTTCGCGCAACAGCAGCACCGGCTGGCTGTTCGGCGGCTCCACCCGGATGCCGACCACCCGCATCTCGCCCATCTTCCGGACCTCCTGGGATTAGGTGCTTGCCATCGACGCTACACCGTACCGAGCGCCCGGTCGTGCTCAGTCGAGGGCGCCCCGCAGCCCCGCCTTGACGAGTTGGGTATGCAGAGTCACCGACAGCGCCGCAATCTCACGCACGAGTTCTTCGGCGCGGTCGCGGGCACCGGTGCCTCTGCCCTTGGCTATCGGTCCCGCGATCTGTGCCACCAGGCCTGCCTCACGATCGGCCGACACCTTGAACGCCCGCAGATGCCGGGTCTCGATACCGTAACTGACCAATGCCGCAGCCGCTTCGACCAGACGCACGGCGTCTTCGTCGTAGTAGCCGGCGGGGCCGACCGCCAACAGACCGTTACGTTGCAGCTCGGTGATGAACGCGTCGTCCGCGCCGGTCCGGTCGATGAGCGCATCGCGCGACACCCGGCCGGCCCGCGCACCGAAATCCGTGGCCGGCGCGACGGAGCTGCGGGCCGATGAAAGCAGCCGAGTGCCGCCGTGCCCGACGCCCCCGACACCGGAATCCATCGCGTCGAGTTGTTCCTTGATGACCTTCAACGGCAGGTAGCGGTCGCGCTGAGCGGTCAGGACGAAGCGCAGCCGATCGCAATCGGCCTCCGAGAAGCGCCGGTATCCCGACGGCGCACGCTCCGGGGTGATGAGGCCCTCGGATTCGAGGAAGCGGATCTTCGAGATCGAAACCTCGGGAAAGTCCTCCCGAAGGCGCGTGAGGACCGCCCCGATCGACATCGAATGCTCACCGGACCGTGTTCCCTCCGTCCGTGGCACATGAGTCTGGTCCCCCCCACCGCTATGCCCTGCCGCAGACGACGACACGACGACTATGCGCCCGCGTCGCCGGACCGGGGAGCGCTCAGGAAGACCAGCCGGAACTTTCCGATCTGAACCTCGTCACCGCTGCTCAGCGAGGCGGTGTCGACCGGTTCCCGGTTGACATAGGTGCCGTTGAGGCTGCCCACGTCGACCACCTGGAACTCGTTGTCTCCCAACCGGAACTCGGCATGCCGACGGCTCACGGTGACGTCGTCGAGGAAGATGTCGCTGTCGGGGTGCCGTCCCGCCGACGTGGTCGCCTGGTCGAGCAGGAATCGCGACCCCGCATTGGGTCCCCGCTTGACGACAAGCAGCGCGGTGCCAGGCGAGAGGCGCTCGACCGCGGTGTCCGCGGTTTCGCTGGGCGCACCCGCATGCGCGTCGAGTTCCTTGATGAACTCCTCGCGAAACACCGACGTGGTCTCCACGGGTGCTTCGAGTTCCTTGTCGTAGTCGCTCACGATTCTCCTTCTCTGTGTTCGGTCTGCCCGCGCGGCACCCGGGAATCCCTCTGACCGGACGCGCCGTGCGCAGCCGCCTCGATGTCGGTGATGGTGTGCTCCGCGACACCGCCTAGCCAACCTACCGTGTCACCCCACCGGGCCGGTGAACCGACCTCCGGGACAACTCGACCGGCACCGACCTCGCGGCGCAACACCTTGGACCAGCCCCCATCATGCCGTCTCGTCCGGCGGCCCGACGGGGATACGGACGATCATAGCGCGCCCGCATGTGTGTCCAGTGTGGTTACGGTGTCTCCAGTGACCCGGTGGTCAGTTTTCGATGATTGCGCGATATCCGTCCGCATCGAGCAGGGCGTCGGACACCTCTTGTGCGGTGGTGCCGGTGCCCACCGTGATCTCGGCGAGCCATCCGGCCCCGTACGGGTCGGAGTTGACCAGGTCGGGAGTGGCGTCGAGGTCGGCGTTGACGGCCGCCACCGTGCCGGCGAACGGACCGTAGATGTCCGAGACGCTCTTGGTCGATTCAACCTCGGCGAACGACTCACCCGATTCGACCACGTCGCCGACGGTCGGCAGTTGAACGAAGACGACGTCGCCGAGCTGGCCCTGCGCGTAGTCGGTGATGCCCACCCGCACGGTGTCGGTCGCGATGACCTGTACCCATTCGTGTTCGGCCGTGTACCGCAGATTGTCGGGAACAGTGCTCTCACTCACCGGCTCCGTACCTTTCTCGTTGTTGGAACTCTCGTCAGTATCACGGCATTTGCCGCACGGCTTGTGACATTAGGCCATCTGGGTCCAGGCGACCCGGCATCGGATGATCAGGGTGCCGGGGTCGGCATACGTGGCCTCACGCGATCCGGGGCTGCCGCATCACCAGGATTGTCTGATACCAGTACAGGAGGAAGGTCCACAGGTACATGCCGACCCCCCAGATCAGGAACGCCCAGCCGATCGGATAGCACACCGTACCCACCACCGAGTCGAGTTGGCCGGCCAGCAACCAGGGGAACGCGCTCATCAGCGCGAAAGTCGCGGCCTTGCCGATGTAGAGCGTGGGCAGCGCAAGATGCCCACGGGTACGCAGCAGTGGTGCGGTGGCGAACAGCAACACATCGCGGGCGATGATGATCGCGATGAGCCACCACGGCAGGATCTCCCGGAACCCGAAGGCCAGCGGTATGACCACCACGTACAGCCGGTCGGCGGCCGGATCGAGCAACTCCCCCAGCCGCGAGGACTGATCGAGCAACCGGGCCAGCTTGCCGTCGAGCCAGTCGGTGGCCCCCGAGACGAACAAGATCGCCAGCGCCCAGCCGTCGGCCTCCTTCGCCAGCAGCAACCACACGAACACCGGAATGAGCAGCAGCCGCATCACGCTGAGCGCATTGGGCACGGTCAGCACGCGCGAGCGGCCGGCCGGTTCCGGGTCTGCGTGCGCGGTCACCGGAAGATGCCGATGATGCCCTGCAGTGCTTTCGCACCTCCCGAGGAGAACAGGTTGTCGTGCACCATGTACGTCCAGGTGGACGTCGACCTGTGCAACCCGAGTCCGTCGAGCTGCACACCGTCGGCGGTGATGGTGGCCTCGCGGAACGTCTTACGGGCGGCGGCGATGGCCTCGGCAGGCACCGAGGCGAACTCTTCGAGGATCAGCTTGTGGAACTCGTCGAGCGGGCTCTGCTTGCCGATGGCACGCAGGTGGATGCTGGCACGCACGTCGGAGACGAAGGCCAGGTGATCGGTCCATGCCCGGTCGAGGTGATAAAGCACGATCTCCCGGCACGCCTGCGACAGAACGTCCTTCGGTACCGGTTCTTGGGCCACCTGCTCGGATGTCCCGGCACCTTCCTGCTTGTCTGTGTCCTCTTTGTCGGCGGCGTCTTTGTCCGTGTCCCCGTCCGGTGCGGTCCCCTCCAGTAGTTGCTTGTACCTGTCCGGTTCGAGTTCGGCGAGTTCGTCGGCTGCGGCGTCGCCGGTCAGCACCTCGGTCCGGCGGCGCACGATGATGTCGCGCTGCTGGTTGACCAGCGTGTTGTAGCGCCAGGTGTTGGAGTGCAGTTCGAGCATCACGCCCTCGGCGATCCGCTGGGCCTGCTTGATCAGTTCGACGCCCTTGGAGCCCATCGAACCGTCCTCGGACTGGGCCACCGGGTCGCGTTTGAACGCCAGGTTCCGCGTGACCACCGGGTCTTCGAGGCTGGAGAAGAACACCGACCGGCCCGGATCACCCTGCCGGCCGGCACGTCCGCGCAACTGGTCGTCGAGACGTTCGGTGTCGTGGCGTCCGGTGCCGACGACACAGAGGCCGCCGAGCCCGATCACCTCCTCACGGGCGTCGTCGTCGCTGTTCGATCCGCCGAGCCGGATGTCGGTACCGCGACCGGCCATCTGTGTCGACACCGTCACCGCGCCACGTTTGCCGGCTTCGGCGATGATCGCCGCTTCCTGAGCGTCGTTCTTGGCGTTGAGCACCACCGACGGCACTCCGGCCTTGTCGAGGAAGTAAGCGAGTTCCTCGGACTGGGCCACATCATGGGTACCGATGAGGATGGGCTGGCCGGTCTCGTGGATCTGTTTGACGTAGGCGACGATCGCCTCGACCTTGTTGACCTTTGAGTCGTAGACCCGGTCGACCTCGTCCACCCGGATGTTGGGCGTGTTCGGCGGGATCTGCGACACGAGCAGCGAATAGAACTGGCGGAACTGTTCACCTGCGGCAAGGGCGGTGCCCGTCATCCCGCACACAGTGCGATAGCGGCCGATGAGCGCCTGGACGGTGATCGTGTCGATCATCTCGCCCGGATCGGTCTGGGCGAGCCCCTCCTTGATCTCCACCGCGGCCTGCACGCCGTCGGGCCAGCGCTGCAGCTGCGCGACCCGGCCGCGGGAGGCGTTGATCAGGTGCACCCCACCGTCGCGGACGATGTAGTGGACGTCGCGCTCGAGCAGGTAGTAGGCGTGCAGTGTGATGTTGACGTGGACCAGAGTGGTGCCGACATGCTGTTCGCTGTACAGGTCGATGCCGCCGAGCTCTGCCTCGACGAAGGAGGCGCCCTCATCGGTGAGCGTTACATTGCGCCCGTCGGTCTCGATCTCGTAGTGCTTGCTCTTGAGCCGTGCGACAACCTCGTGGATGGCCTGGTCGGGCACCTGGGCCTTGGTGGAACCGGCCAGGACGAGCGGGATCAGCGCCTCGTCGACGAGTACCGAGTCCGCCTCGTCGATGATCGCGACATCGGGTACCGGCGAGACGAGGCCGTCCTCGGTGGTCGCGAGCTGGTCGCGCAGCACGTCGAAACCGATCTCGTTGACCGACGAGTACGTCACATCACAGCGGTAGGCGTCGCGGCGTTCGTCACGGGTCGAGTTCTCCGACACCGAACTCAGGCCGATGCCGAAGGCGTCGAACAGCGGCCGCATCCACTCGGCGTCGCGGGTGGCGAGGTAGTCGTTGACGGAGATGACATGCACACGACGCCCGGACAACACGTATCCGACGGCCGCGATCGCACCCGAAAGCGTCTTGCCCTCACCGGTCGCCATCTCCACCACATCGCCCTCGAGCAGGCGCAGTGCGCCCTGCAACTGGACGTCGAAGGCACGCATATCCAGTGCCCGGTCGGACACCTCGCGGACCAGCGCCAGGAACTTCGCCAGGTCCTTCTTCTCACCCATGTCCAGTGCCCGCGCGGTCTCGGCCACATCCGCCTCGCTCACGCCCTCGGCCCACGCGGACTGCTCGTTCGCCTCGGCGATCAGCGACAGCGACTTGGACTGGTTTCGCGTGCTCTGCGATCCCAACAACCGCCACATGCTGTTTGTCAGCTTTCCCACCGAGAAGATCTCCTCCACACGTGCACCGCCGGCTCCGGCGGCGCCCAGGCCCTATGTCGGGGTCCACGGTACCGTTCGCCGCGCCCGGCCCGCCGCGGGTGCCGCCGGACGGTGGTCGCGGGCCGCACGCCTTTACACTCATGCGACCGGGGTATCCGCCCTGGCCAGGAGGGATACCCGAAGGGGGCAGGATGATCGCCGCGCCGCATGTCACCGAACAGGTGTCATGGTGACGCCGCGCGCCGGCAGGATCATCCGTGCTCTGGCGGCCGGGTTCCTGATCGCCTGTGGAATCGGGATCGGGGCCACCAACCCGTGGTGGGCCGCCGTGGTGTTCGGCGCACCGCTGATTGGCGCGGGCGTGCTGCTTGTGCCCGCCGCCACCGCACGCTCGGAGTTGCCGCGGTTCCGTAGGGCGTCAGGTCCGGCTGCGGTACCGGTGCGGGTCGATGCGATGACCCGGAGCAGCCTGCGAACCGGTGCCGTACAGCCGACCCTGGTGTCCGCGCTGGTCTCCCCACCCGGTGACACCCCGTTCCAGGCCCGATGGATCAGTTCGATGCCCGCAAGCGATGCCCGCGAGCTGGTGGCGTCCCCGTTCACCGCGATCCCGCCGCCCGACCTGCCCCGGCGGTCGGCCACCACTCCCGAGTTCGACGACTACCCGGGGCCGGCGGCACTGCTGTACGCATCGATCGCAGCGGTCACCGCGCTTGTCGCCGTGTTCGCCGTCCCGGAAGGTGTGTGGCGGGTCGACGGCCCTGCCTCCCTGTCGCTGCCCGGCTCCGATGGCACCGGCAGCTCCCCTCGTGGCGAGGACCGCACGGACACGTATACGCAGAGACGTCAGCGCCTGGCCGAGCAGATCCGCACCATCGGACCCGCCGCGGACGACAATGTCGTCGGCGTGTGGTTCGACCGGGGCGGTTCCGACCGTGCCGAGGTATACGATCCGGCGACCGGCCAAGCGGTCACCGTCCATTACATCAAGGGTGTCGGCTGGGCCGAACCGCGCCGCGAAGCCACGGACAAACGCCGCCGCGACACCTTCTCCGTGCAGGATCTGATGTCGGCCGACATCGAGAAGATGACCGCGACGATGCGAGCCGAAGGAGTGAAGTCCGACGCGGAGGCGAACCTGGCCGATCTGGACATGCGCCGGCCCGACAAGGACGGCGACCCCCGCTGGCAGGCACGGTTCACCGGCAGCACTCTGAGCACGATCGAAGCGACGGTAGACGGCGCGGTAGCGCTGCTCTTCGACCCGGGCGACTTCGCGGTGTCGTTCGATCTGATCCACAAGGCGTTGCGCAGCGCGAAGGTCCCGTTCGACGCCGACGCGCTCACGCGGTTCGAGATCCGCGGCACCGCGAAAGGCACCCCGATCCTGTTCGCCGGCAGTATCCAGAACAGCGGCGGTGTCTACGTCGAGTATCGCCTGCCGCGGCGCAGCGGATCCATCGTGCTGGCACCCGGCGAACTTCCGCGGGTCACCTCACGAACCACCACCTCGACGACATCTGGCGACTTTTCCGTGAACGACGTGCCGCGTGCGACGTTCGAGGCCGTCCGCGACGACGCGATGAGGCGCGGGGACGTCGACGAGTTCGACCGGAACGCGGTCAACATGCTGATGTGGTCGACCTTCCAGCGCGACGGTGCGGTCCGGATTCTGGTCCAGCTCACCAGGGATGATGCGTCGGCCGGAACATACAGCGCCCGCGGCGAATTCATCCAGGCCGGCATACGCTGACGCCGGCCCTGCGAAAATCCTGGCCTACAGGAAACCTCACGCGCCGGACGTGCCCGATTCCAGCGCGCGGCGGGTGGCCGCGTTCAGCTCGTCGATGACGGTCTGCGGCGGGTGGATGTACGCCTGCTCGCTCAGCGTCGTGACGATGTCACGCACCCGGCCGTAGTAGGTGGCCTGTTCGGCGGCGACAGTGCTGGCCTCGGCATGCCGGTACAGCTTGAGCGCTGTCCCCAGATCCTTGCGGGTGGGTTCATCGAGGTACCCGGTCCCGGCGGCCTTGCCCGCGGTCTCGCACGCCGCCCACGCCCGGCGGAGCCTGCGCACCGCCAGCTGATACGCCTCCGCGCGTGCGCGATCACCCGGATAGTTCTCGGTACGCAGCGCGTTCGCGTCATCGAGGGTGTCGTGGAAGGCCTGCACCTCGTCGCGGGTGATGTCGGTGACCGCCGGGAATCGCAGGACCAGCTCGGTGTCGAGTTCGTAGCGGCCGTAGGCGGTGAGCACGGCATCGTGCCGGCGCAGTGAGTCCTCCCAGAGCCGGACGGCGGCGGCATCGCTGCTCGCGTCGCCGATACGCGGTCCGTCGGCCTCCGGTGCCGGCACATTCCCGGACGGCGCGGCGTGCTGCCGGGAACCACCCCGGGCCGCTGAGTCAGGCTGTGCCCGGGGCACAGTCGCCCCGATCCGGGAGATGATCTCCGCGGCCACCGGATCGGACGGATCGAGCGCGATGTCCCACACCTCCTCTTCTGGCTCGGCACGGCGCGTCCAGCCCGCGGGGATGCCGTCGACGAGGTCGGATTCACGCAGGAAGGTCAGTCGAAGCACCGGGTGACCGGCCACCGTCAGATCACGCGCCCGGTCACCGGACATCGTCGAGGTGGTGGTGGCGGACGGGCGAAAATCCGCGGCCGCGAGTTCGGACAGCGGCCGGCTGACCAGGTGGTGGTGTTCGCTGCCGAAGTACACGGTGTCGCTGTCGACGGTGACGAGCACCGCGTGCCGGTGGCGGTAGCGGCCGGCCGCGCCGGCAAGCAGCCCCGCACAGATCAGCGCCCCGACCACCACCATCACGACGATCGGTGCGACATCGAGCGCGTTGAGCGTCACCAGCGCTATCACCGCAACACCGGTGACGATCAACTGGGTGAGCAGCAGAACGCGGTGCACCCTGTCGAGGTATTCGGTCCGGGTGGTCACCGCGATCGGCTGGGTGCGTGTGCTGGTCATCGGGCAGTCCTGTGAGGGGTGTCGTGCTGGATCGGTGAATCGCCGTCCCGAGTGGCCCCGGTGCATGGGTGCGCTGGTCTATTTTAGTCGGTATGGCAACTTTGATCCGGCCGCTCGGCACGGTCCTGGCCGCCGGCGCCCTTGTATTCGGAGCGATGGCGTGCGGCAATTCGTCGACGGCGAGCAGCTCCGGCGACGGGACCGCGCAGTCTGTCGTGAAGACCTCCGCGACGAACGCGTTGGTGGGCAAGACCTTCACGTCGACGTCGGTCGACGGCGCCGCGATTCCAGGCGGCGGCCCACTGATGCTCACATTCCCCGAGCCTGGCCGGGTCAGCCTGACCGCGGGCTGCAACAGGCACATCGGTCCGGTCACGGTGGACAAGACCACACTGACGATCGGCGAACTCGCCTCGACGATGATGGCCTGTCCCCCACCCAAGGACGGCGCCGACGCGTGGCTCGCCGATTTCACCGATCAACCGTTGAAGTGGTCGCTGCATGGCCACGAATTGACGCTGAAAGACGGTCCGCGGACTGTTGTTCTCATAGCGGATACAAACGCCGCGGGTTTGCCCTAAGCTCGGTGAATGGGTTCAAAAAAGGCAGATAAATCGAAGAAGAACAAGATCCCGAACAAGGTCTACGAGGCCGAACTGTTCCGTCTGCAAACGGAACTGGTCTCGTTGCAGGAGTGGGTCAAATCCACCGGCGCAAGAATTGTCGTCATCTTCGAGGGACGTGATGCCGCCGGCAAGGGCGGCACCATCAAACGCATCACCGAGTACCTGAGCCCGCGCTTTTGCCGGGTCGCGGCACTGCCCGCACCGACGGACCGCGAGAAGGGCCAGTGGTACTACCAGCGCTACGTGGCACACCTGCCGGCACCCGGTGAGATCGTCCTGCTCGACAGGTCGTGGTACAACCGCGCCGGCGTCGAGAAGGTCATGGGATTCTGCACACCCGAAGAGCACACCCGGTTCCTGCGCCAGACACCGATTTTCGAACAGATGCTGATCGATGACGGCATCCTTCTTCGCAAGTACTGGTTCTCTGTGTCCGACGACGAGCAGCTGCGCCGATTCCGGGCACGGATGAATGATCCCGTGCGTCAATGGAAATTGAGTCCTATGGACCTTGAATCGGTGTACCGATGGGAGGACTATTCTCGCGCCAAGGACGAGATGATGGTCCACACCGACACCGCGATGAGTCCGTGGATGGTCGTCGAATCCGACATCAAGAAGCATGCGCGGCTCAACATGATCTCGCACCTGCTCTCGACCATCAATTACACCGACGTCGCCCGTCCCACTGTCACGTTGCCCAAACATCCCATCGAGACGGGCAACTATCATCGTCCGCCGCGGTCGCTGTCGAAATACGTGCCCGACCACGTGGGCGCACTCCTCGGCGGAGATCACTGAGCTCGGTACGTTCGCCGGGTGGCGGCTAGGATCGGGAATCGTGCTTGCCGACACCGATCTCGTGGATCTTGGCCGCTACCTGCGTCGCATCGGGCTCGATGACGCAACCGAGCCCGGACGACCGGCGAGTCCGCGGCCGACGTTCGAGACGCTGTCGGCATTGGTGACCGCTCATGTCCGGGCCATCTCATTCGAGGGCCTGGACCCGTACGTCGGTATCCCCGTGGCCGATCTCGCGCCGCAGGCGTTGCAGCACAAGATGATCGATCGTCGGCGCGGAGGATTCTGTTTCGAGCAGAACGGTCTGCTCGCCGCGGTGCTCGAATCGATCGGCTACGACGTGGTGCCACTGGCGGGCCGCGTGGTGTGGATGCGAGACCCCGGACCAATGCCCGCCGAAACCCACAAGCTGCTCAACGTCGGCATACCCGGCGAGTCGTCCAGGTACATAGTGGACGTGGGCTTCGGCGGGTGCACACCACCGAATCCGCTGCGGTTCGCCCTCGATGAGCCGCAGCCCACCGACCTCGAAGAGTTCCGCATCGTCGCTGTCGACCCCACGGGAAACCACCCGCTCGATCCCGAGGTGGCCGGCCAACTGTCGATGCAGGTGCGGATCGGCGACGAGTGGCGTCCCATGTACCTGTTCACACCGGTGCCACGACCCCCGATCGACTCGCTGGTCGGATCATGGTTCGCCTCAACATATCCGGGCTCACGTTTCGTCGCGGGCGCGACCGCGGCCATCGTGACCGAGTCGAGTCGGCTGAACCTGGCAGGTCCCCAGCTGACCGAACATCATCGTGACGGACGCACCGCCAAGACCACACTTGGATCGGTCGGCGAGATACTGGCCGTCCTCGACGACCGTTTCGGTATCGACGTCGACGACTGCCCCGGCCTCGCCGGACGTCTGGCCGAGTCGTTGCTCAACGGTTGACCCGCCGACAGCTGATCCTGTGCGAGAAAACCCGGTGACGGTTCGTCGTCCGTCGCGGTAGAGTTCAGCGCGCTATGTGGATTGGCTGGATTGAATTCGACTATCTCCTCGGCGACGTGCATTCGCTCAAGCAGAAGCGGTCGGTGACCAAACCGCTCCTGGCCGAGATCCGACGCAAGTTCTCGGTGAGCGCCGCCGAGGTCGACCATCTCGACCTGCATCGCCGGGCGGCGATCGGCGTCACTGCGGTGAGCCCCGACCTGGCGCATCTCACCGAACTGCTCGACGCCGTCGAACGGTTCGGTGCCGGTCGCCCCGATATTCAACTGATAGCCGCCCGAAGGCGGCAGATCAGTTCCTACGACATCGACTGACGATCCCCGGCAGCCGCTACGTCAGCGACCGAAACCCGCGTCGCGCAACGCCTGTGCCATCGAGCCGCCGGGCTCGCCGCGCCGATTACCACCCGATCTGTCGGCATGCTTGTCACCCCCGCGGCCACTCTGACCACGCTGATGAGTTCCCGCACCGCGCCCCTGGGCGCCGCCGGCACCGCGACCCTGGGCGCCGCCGGCACCGCGACCCTGGG
>NZ_CALLZT010000124.1:0-25502 GCF_937858515.1 uncultured Gordonia sp.
CAAATACATCTCGGTGGTATCGACAAGATCGTTCACGTGGCGCAGTCCCTTCGTCTGCGATCAAGGCTACCCTGAGCAGGGTAGAAAGACCCCTCAGATCATCGGCACTTCGCGTGTCCGGCACCGGTTCCGGGGAGGCCCGGGTGCCGGGGTCGCCGAATGGTCGCGAATTCCGGACGCGCACCACTAGATTGAATCTGTGACGAGCGGCACCGAATCAGACCCCAGCGCAGCGGTCATCTGGAGCGAGGACTTCCTCGCCTACAAGTGGGCGTACACGCATCCGATGAACCCGGTCAGGCTGGCCCTGACCATGTCGCTGGCCCGCGGCCTCGGTGTACTCGACGGGATCGAAGAGGTCCCGCCCAGCCGCATCGACGATTCGGCGCTGACCGTGATCCACGGCCAGGACTACATCGACGCCGTCCGTGCCGTCGGGTCGGGCACCGCGTCGTTGTCCGGGCAACTGCTCGAGCGGCTGTTCGGGCTCGGCAGCGCTGACAATCCGGTGTTCAACGGCATGCACGAGGCCGGCCGGCTACTGGTCGGCGGCACCCTGGCCGCAGTGCAGGCGGTGTCGTCGGGATCGGTGCGACGGGCGGTGAACATCGGCGGCGGCATGCACCACGCCATGAAGTCGCATGCCGCAGGCTTCTGCATCTACAACGACTGCTCCGTGGCCATCCAATGGCTGCTCGACAACGGCTACGACCGTGTCGCCTACATCGATATCGACGCCCACCACGGCGACGGTGTCGAAACGGCCTTCGTCTCCGATCCGCGAGTGCTGACCATCTCACTGCACCAGCACCCGGCGACGCTGTGGCCCGGTACCGGCTGGCCCACCGAGATAGGTACGGGCGAGGCCCAGGGCACCGCCGTCAACCTGGCCCTGATGCCCGAGGTGAGTGACCGGCTGTGGTTGCGGGCATTCCACGCGGTGGTGCCGTCGCTGCTCGAACAGTTCCGCCCGCAGATCCTGATCACCCAGTGCGGCGCCGACAGCCACCGCGCCGATCCGCTGACCGATCTGGCGCTGACCGTCGACGGCCAGCGCGCGGCGATGCAGGCGCTGCGGCACTGCGCCGACACGTACGCGGACGGGCGCTGGGTCGCTGTCGGCGGCGGCGGCTACGGTGTGGTCAACGTCGTGCCGCGAAGCTGGACGCACCTGCTGGCCACCGTTCTGGACCGCGACGTCGACGTCGACACGAAGGTCGGCGACGACTGGTACATGCAGGCCGCGACGGTGGCCACGGAAGTCCATCCCGACTACGCGCGCGCGCCCGAGCAGTCGATGGGCGATGGTGGCAACGTCGACTACGTGGCGTGGGACGGCGACACCGGCCAGGAGCCGCCCGAGGGAATCTCCGAAGTCGCACAGCGACAGACAGATCGTGGAATCCTCGCCACCAGGCGTGCCGTTTACCCCCTACATGGACTCGACCCGGAGGACCCGCGTGACTGATCAGTCGGCTACCGACCCGCATAGTCAACCCGAACAGGCAGCAACCGCCGACGCACCAGATCAGGCTCCGTCTTCGCAACCCGCCGACCGGGAAACCGAGCTTACGGAAGCTCAGGCTCCCGAACGTGACGCTCCCGAATCTGTGACAGAACCCCAGACACCTGAATCCCGGACATCCACAGGCGAGGGGCAGTCCGATTCATCGGGCCGAAGCCCCTGGGACTATCCGCGGAACTGGATCGCCGACGTCCTCGCCTCGGACGGTGGCGTCGTGCATCTGCGGCCGATCGTGCCCGACGACGCCGACCGGCTCGTCCGCTTCCATGCGGGACTGTCCGAACGCACCCGCTACATGCGGTATTTCGGACCCACGCCGCGACTGCCGGCACGCGAGGTGGCGCGGATGACCACGGTCGACCACCACAACCGGGTGGCGATCGTGGCCGTACTGGCCGACGACATCATCGCGATGGGCGTCTACGAGGGACTGGCCATCGACGGCAGACCCGACGCCGCCGAGGTCGCGTTCGTGGTGGCCGACGAACATCAGGGCCGCGGCCTGGGCCCGGTCCTGCTCGAACACCTCGCCGGTGCGGCCGCCGAGAACGGATTCACCAAGTTCGAGGCCGAGGTACTGAGCGAGAACCCCAACATGGTCGCGGTGTTCCGCGACGCCGGATACCAGCTTTCGCGCAGCTTCGACGGCAGCACCGTTCACGTCGAGTTCGATATCGATCCCACCGATGCCATCTCGTCGGTGCGCAACGCCCGCGAACGGGCCTCCGAGGCGCGTAGCGTCGCCAATCTCCTACGGCCCATGTCGGTCGCGGTCATCGGTGCCTCCACCGACCCACGTAAGGTCGGCAACGCGCTGCTCAGCAACATCGTTGCCGCCGGGTTCACCGGGCCGGTCTACCCGGTCAACGGGCCGGCACCCGCCGACGAGGACGACGACGGCGAGGAGACGGAGAATAAGCCCAAGTCGTGGACGGCGATGATGGGTGCGAGCTACACACCTCCGGCGCGCCGCTCACGCAAACGACAGGCCGCGGTCCGCGGCATCCGCGCCTATCCGACCGTGCGCGATATCCCCGACCCGGTCGACCTGGCCGTCGTCGCCGTCCCGGCCGCACGGGTCGACGCGGTTCTCGACGACTGCCTCGTCAAGGGTGTGCGCACCCTCGTCGTGGTCACCTCAGGATTCGGGGACGCGGGCACCGAAGGTCTTGAAAGCGAGAACCGGCTGGTGGCGCAGGTCCGTGAACACGGGATGCGCCTGGTCGGACCCAACGCGCTGGGAGTGGTCAACAACGACCCCGAGATCGCGCTCAACGCCACTCTCGCACCGCGGATCCCGCAACCGGGCCGGGTCGGGTTCTTCTGCCAGTCCGGCGCGCTCGGCATCACCATTCTCGACACCGCGGCTCAGCGGCAGATCGGGTTGTCGACGTTCGTGTCGGCGGGTAACCGCGCCGATGTCTCGGGTAACGACCTGCTGCAGTACTGGGACTCGGATACGGCCACCGATGTGGTGCTGCTGTACCTGGAGAGTTTCGGTAACCCGCGCAAGTTTTCGCGGATCGCGCGCCGGGTGTCACGGTCGAAGCCGATCGTGGCGGTCAAACGCGCCAACAACGCGATGTCGCCGGTACGGGCGGCCCGCTCCCAGTCCGCACGTATCGATGACGAGATCGCCCAGATGGTGCTCGAGCAGGCGGGGGGCGTGCGCGTCGACACGCTCGATGAACTCTTCGACTGCGGCTCGTTGTTCGCGTTCCAGCCGCTGCCGCGAGGCCCCCGCACCCGGATCATCGGCAACTCCTCGGTCCTGGGCAGTCTGGCGGCCGAGACCGCGCGAGCGCTGGGGCTGGAGGTCACCGACACCGTCGACCTGGGGGCCGGTGCGTCCGAGGACGCGTTCGAGGATGCGGTCACCAAGGCGATGACCGATCCCGGAGTCGACTCCGTGCTCGTCGTGTTCGTGCCACCGGTCGCCGTCGACGCCGACTGGCATGCCCGGGCCCTCATGGCCGCTGCCGGCACGCCCGGCGCCGACGCGCCCAAACCGATCGTGTCGACCTTCCTCGCCGTCGAGGGTGTGCCGCCGGGCCTGACGAAACCGGGACCGGACGGGTTGCCCGTGTTCGGGTCGATACCGTCGTTTCCGAGCCCGGAACGGGCGGCGACCGCGCTCGCGCGGGCCTGGCAGTACGCCAATTGGCGCGAGCGACCGGAGGTCGAACCCGTCCGGGCCGACGGGATCGACCACGAGGGCGCCCGCACACTCGTCCGTGAGGCACTCACCGACCTGCCCGAGGCCGATGGTGGTGAACCGCCGAGCGTGCGCCTGGACCCGGTCGCCGCGCAGCAGCTGCTGGAGAAGTACGGCATTCACGTGGTGCCGTTCCGGGAGGTCAGCACGATGCACGAGGCCTCGGCCGCGGCCCGTGAGCTCGGTTTCCCGGTCGCGGTGAAGGCGACGTCGTCGTCGTGGCGGGGTCGGCTGGACAGGGAGGGCGCGCGTCTGGACCTGCCCGACGCCACCGCAGTGATCACCGCGTTCACCGAACTGTCGGAGCTGACCGGTGATTCGGTGCTGCACGTGCAGAAGATGGCGCCCAAGGGCATCGGCACGGTCATCGAGATCCGCGACGACCGGTCGTTCGGGTCTGTCATCTCCTACGGGTTGTCGGGCCGGACGTTCGAGCTGCTAGGCGACCGTGGCTATCGGGCGATGCCGTTGACCGAGTACGACGCCAATGAGCTGCTCCACGAGCCGCGGTCGTCGGCACTCGTACACGGGGACGGTGACGGCGGCGGTGTGGACACAGCCGCGCTCGCCGACCTGTTGGTGCGGGTGTCCGCGCTCGGTGAGGACAACGCGGAGATCCGGAGCCTGGCCATCGACCCGATACTCGTGTCGTCGGAAGGGGCCGCGGTGCTGTCGGCGGACGTCGTACTGGGCCCAGTGCCCACACGTGACGACAGCGGGCCGCGCAGGCTGTGACCAAAGGCTGACGAACCGGCCGAAATCACGAGCCGCCACAGGGCGCTGGGCCCCGTGGCGGCTCGGATCGAAAAAGGTTTGATAGTTCGGCGGGGAGTCACCGACAGGTAACGCTCACCGCCGGGGATCAGCTTGCGTAGGCACGCAGCCGTTCGGCGCGATCGCCGTGCCGCAGCTTGCCCATCACCTCACGCTCGATCTGCCGCACACGTTCCCGGGACAGGCCGAATGCGCGACCGATCTGGTCGAGGGTGCGCGGCTGGCCGTCGTCAAGGCCGTACCGCATGCGGATCACCTGCTGTTCACGTTCGTCGAGGGTGGCGAGCACGGCCCGGATGTCCGAATGCAGCAGGCCCGAGATCACCACGTTCTCCGCCGACGTCGCCTCGGCATCCTCGATGAAATCGCCGAGCGGTGCCTCCTCGTCGTTGCCCACGGGCATATCCAGACTCACCGGGTCGCGGCTGTGGTCGAGCAGGTCGGCGATCTTCTCGGCGGGGATGCCCGATTCGTTGGAGATCTCCGCGTCGGTGGCCTCCCGGCCGAGTTGCTGGTGCAGTTCCCGCTTGACGCGGGCGATCTTGTTGACCTGCTCGACGAGGTGGACGGGCAGGCGGATGGTCCGACTCTGATCGGCCATGCCGCGGGTGATGGCCTGCCGGATCCACCAGGTGGCGTAGGTGGAGAACTTGAAGCCCTTGGCATAGTCGAACTTCTCCATCGCGCGGATCAGACCCAGGTTGCCCTCCTGGATGAGATCGAGCAGCGGCATCCCCCGGCCGGTGTATCGCTTGGCCAGGGACACCACGAGCCGCAGATTGGCTTCCAGCAGATGGGAGCGCGCGATCTCGCCCTCGCGAACAATCAGGGCCAGATCCCGCTTCTTCGCCGCGGTCATGCGTTTGCCGCTGTCGAGCAGGTGCCTGGCGTACAGGCCCGCCTCGATCTGCTTGGCCAGTTCGACTTCCTGCTCGGCGTTCAGCAGTGCCGTGCGACCGATTCCGTTGAGGTAGACGCGGACGAGATCGGCGGCAGGTGATTGCGCGTCCAGATCCTGCTCGGTCATCTGCGGGCGAGTGCTGGTCGATGGTGTCGCCGGTGAGGCGGTGGTGGCGTGGGTGGCGACTTCCGGGCGTGCAACTGTCGAGCGTGACATTCGGCCTCCTGAATCGAGTGCGTTCACAGGATTCAACGGACGCGCCGCCGGCAAAGTTCCCGGCTCCGCCGGTCACCCCGATCGTGAAAAAGTATTGTGACCTGCGGCGTTCCGGAAGCTTGCGGTCTGGGCGGCTGAGAAGTTACTAAGAGTCGCCGCCGTGGGAACCATCGACGAAGGTGCCCTCGATCGTGGTGCTGGGCCTGATCGCCCGGTCGGCGGACTCGATCTCGGGCGGGCCGATGACTTGATGTTCGGCACCATAGAGATAGTGCGGTTCCTCACCGCGTTTGCGGGCCGGCCGGTCGTTGGCGATCAGCACCGCCACCCACGGCAGGGGGATCGACAGCACCACGATGCCCAGCGCGAGCAGTCCCGACCCGGTGGCGCTGTAGGCGATCGCGGCCAGGATCAGCGCCGGGGCCCGGAACGCCATCAGGGTCAGATATTTGCGCACGCGGGCCCGGTGCTGCGCCTCGAACGAATCCTCGGCGTCGGTGATCAGGAACGCATCGGCGGATCGTTGGTTGCCCATGTCTCCACTGTCCGCGCATTCGTCGGCAGTCGCAAGCCGGTGGGTGCGTGGCGCATCCATCCCGTGGCCGAGCGCGCACCTACTCGCGGCCGAGCGCGCACCTACTCGCGGCCGAGCCGCGTACTTACTCGTGGCCCGCGGCCGAGCCGCGCATTTACTATGGTGCGCATGGGAACGCAGACAATCGACCGCCCCGACGTCGACATCAAGGAACGCCCGGATACCGACGCCACCGACCGCGGCGACGACGACACTCCGAAGTTCTTCCACTACGTGAAGAAGAACAAGATCGCCGAGAGCGCGGTCATGGGTAACCACGTGGTGGCGCTGTGCGGTGAGACATTTCCGGTGACCCGATCGCCGAAGCCCGGATCGCCGGTGTGCCCCAAGTGCAAGAAGATCTACAACCGGATGCGCAAGGATTGAACGCGCGGAGCATTCGCGTCTATCGCCGCCGGATCGGGCCGCTGCCGAAACGCTCGGGCAGGGTCTTGATCTGGTCGGTGATGTCCGATGTCTGCGAGTTCACCCATTCTCTGACCTGAGTGGACGCGGTCGGTTTGGCCGGCCACATCGACTGGATCGCCGCGTTCAGTTCGGCGCCGCCCACGATCGCGAAGCCCAGGAAGAACGCGAACAGCAGGAACGCGATCGGGGTGGCCAGGGCGCCGTAGGACACCCCTGCCTTGGTGATCGTGGCGAGATATTCGCGAAGGATGGAACTCGACACCCAGAAGAACACGGCCGCCAGGATCGCACCGGACAGCAGCCGGTGCCACGGCAGCGGGTTGGGCAGCGAGAGATGATAGAGCGTCGTCAGCATTCCGATCAGCAGGACCGCGACAGCCGGGAAATACCCGTAGTCGATGAGCCTGGTGACCCATGAATCCCACTCGTCCGGCACGATCTGGCGCAAGTAGGTGGGCCCGAGCGCGACGAGCGGGAGGACCACCACCGACACGGCCAGGAACGCCACGTACAGCAGCAGTGAGAAAATTCGCTGCCAGACCGGATTACGAACCTCGTGCTGGTCGTGGGCCCGCACGATCGACGCGACATAGCACGACACGGCCGACGATCCCGCCCACAGCGACATGATGAAGCCGATGGAGACCAGCGACACCTTGCCGTTGCTGAGCACGTTCTCCACCGTCGGAGTGATGAGGTCGGTCATCACGTTCTCCGAGAACGCTTTCCCGGCCAGTGAGATGATCCTGTCGGAGATGACCGTGGTCGTGTCGGCACCGAACCAGCTCGACACATAGCCGACGCTGCCGAGCAGTCCCAGCAGCAGCGGTGGAAACGACAGTGCCTGCCAGAACGCGGCCTGCGCCGCCCAGCCGACGATTCCGTGGTCCCATGCGTTGACGATCGTGCGCCACACCACCTTGTGCAGGTTCGCGAACACGGGAAGGCGGGCCGGCGTGACGGTGCCGGTCCCGCCGATCGTCTCCTGGCCGGTGTCTTGGTCCGTTCTGGTCGCATCGGGGTGGCCTGATATGACCGGCGACGGAGCGTCGTCGTCGGGTACCGGAGCCGGGTGTTGGTGTCGGGTGGCGATGTCCCTATCGTGGCGGATCGCATCGATGAATACGCGACCGGGTCGATTACACGGCCTCGGCGTGTCGCGGTCGGCACCTCGGACAGTGGCCTGGAGCACGCTGTCGCGCACCGGGCTTCCGGTGGTTCCGGGGGTAGCATGTCTAGGTTCCCGGCCGTGCGAGCACGCGTGGCCGGTGGAGGTCTCGTGAGGAGTCGGCAAAGACGTGAGCCAAGCACATTCGGCAGCCGCAGGTACGGTTACGGCGACAGAAGGTGCGTCAGGAATCCGGCTCCGCGCCTGGCAGCGACGCGCCCTCACCAAGTACCTGGCGACCAGGCCCACCGACTTCCTGGCGGTCGCCACGCCCGGTGCCGGTAAGACGACGTTTGGGCTGCGGATCGCCCGGGAGTTGCTCGATGACCGCACCGTCGAGGCGGTCACCGTCGTCGCACCCACCGAACACCTCAAGCACCAGTGGGCCGAGGCCGCCGCCCGCGTCGGAATCGCCCTCGATTCCCGGTTCAGCAACTCCACCGGACAGACCAGCTCCGACTATCACGGCGTCGCGCTCACCTACGCGCAGGTCGCCGCCCACCCGTCCCGGCACCGGGTCCGGACCGAGAACCGCCGGACGCTGGTGATCCTGGACGAGATCCACCACGGCGGCGACGCCAAATCGTGGGGTGAGGCGATCAGGGAGGCGTTCTCCGACGCCACCCGCAGGCTCGCGCTCACCGGAACACCGTTCCGTTCGGATGATTCACCGATCCCGTTCGTCACCTACGAACCGGAGGAGGGCGGCGTACTCCGCTCGCGTGCCGACCACACGTACGGCTACGCAGACGCCCTCGCTGACGGCGTCGTCCGTCCCGTGGTGTTCCTGGCCTACAGCGGCCAGGCCAGCTGGCGGACAAGCGCGGGTGAGGAATTCACCGCCCGCCTGGGTGAGCCGCTGTCGGCCGAGCACACCGCGCGTGCCTGGCGCACCGCGCTCGACCCGCACGGTGATTGGATCCCGGCGGTTCTGCAGGCCGCCCACACCCGGCTCACCCGGCTGCGTGAATCGGGCATACCCGATGCCGGGGGGCTGGTCATCGCCACCGACCAGACCAATGCCCGCGACTATGCAGAACTCCTGGAATCGATCACCGGACGCAAACCGGTACTCGTCCTGTCCGACGACCCGAAGTCGTCGGGCCGGATCGCCGAGTTCGCGGCCTCCGACGACGAGTGGATGGTCGCGGTCCGTATGGTCTCCGAAGGCGTCGACGTGCCACGGCTCGCGGTGGGCGTCTACGCCACCAGCGCGTCGACGCCGCTGTACTTCGCCCAGGCCATCGGCCGGTTCGTGCGCTCGCGCCGGCCCGGGGAGACGGCCAGCGTGTTCCTGCCGTCGGTGCCGGTGCTGCTGAACCTGGCCAGCGAGATGGAAGCCCAGCGTGATCACGTGCTGGGCAAACCGCATCGCGAGAGCGACGGTCTCGACGACGAGCTGATCAGCGATGCGAACAGGCAGAAGGATGAGCCGGGGGAGGACGAGAAGTCGTTCGAGTCGTTGCACGCCGATGCCGAACTGGATCAGGTGATCTTCGACGGATCCTCGTTCGGCACCGCCACCTTCGCCGGCAGCGACGAGGAATCGGACTACCTCGGACTGCCCGGCCTGCTCGACGCCGACCAGGTCCGCACGCTACTCAGCAGACGTCAGCACGAGCAGGTCACCCGACGCAGCACCGACACCGCCGCCCCGCCTGAACGTGAACCCGCGGCGACGACCGGTGAGAATCTGCATGCACTGCGTAAGGAACTCAACAGTCTGGTCGCATTGCATCATCACCGCACGGGTAAGCCACACGGCATGGTCCACAAGGAGCTGCGGTCGCGGCTCGGTGGTCCGCCCACTGCGATGGCGACGGCCGACCAGTTGCGCGAACGCATTGCGGCACTGCGACAGTGGTGACTCGGGACACGAACTCCGGGTGACAAGAACTCCGGTGACAAGGGTGCCCCGGCCGTATCGGCCGGGGCACCCTTGTGCGATCGGGGGCGGGATCAGACGAGCTCTGCGGCGGAATCCTCGACAATGGCGCTGAGCTCGGCCAGACGGGCCTCGTGGCTGTTGTAGTGATGCCGGCAGAACAGCAGCTCACCACCTGCGGGCAGGATGGCGCGGACCTTGGCGGCAGCACCGCAGCGGTCGCACCTGTCAACAGCCGTCAGAGGCATGGAGATCGGGGGTGTCATGGTGATGTCGGACATTTCTTCCTCCGTCCCGGGTCGGCAACTCGTTGCCCGCCCTTCGTGAGCCGGTACATCGGGTCTGATGTACTTCCCTCACTCTGTCAGACGTTCGGCGTCCACGTATTGTTCCGCGCACGTTTTAGGTGTGTCATCTACAACACATCATTTCGTGGAAACATGCAGGTCACACCGGTGTCACACGGCGAGCGGCGCTACCGGTCCCGACCCCTGAGATCATTCATCCGGATGATCAGTCCAGATAGTCGCGCAGCACCTGGGAACGAGACGGGTGACGCAGCTTGGACATCGTCTTCGACTCGATCTGCCGGATCCGTTCACGGGTGACGCCGTACACCTGCCCGATCTCGTCGAGAGTGCGGGGCTGACCGTCGGTCAGGCCGAAACGCAGCCGTACCACGCCGGCCTCACGCTCGGACAGGGTCTCCAGGACCGACTGCAGCTGATCCTGCAGCAGGGTGAAGCTGACCGCGTCGACGGCCACCACGGCCTCGGAGTCCTCGATGAAGTCGCCGAGCTGCGAATCGCCTTCGTCACCGATGGTCTGATCCAGCGAGATGGGCTCGCGAGCGTACTGCTGGATCTCCAGCACCTTCTCGGGCGTGATGTCCATCTCCTTGGCGAGCTCCTCGGGAGTGGGCTCGCGGCCCAGATCCTGCAGCAGCTCACGCTGGATGCGGCCCAGCTTGTTGATGACCTCCACCATGTGGACCGGGATACGGATTGTGCGGGCCTGGTCGGCCATCGCACGGGTGATCGCCTGACGGATCCACCAGGTGGCGTACGTGGAGAACTTGTAGCCCTTGGTGTAGTCGAACTTCTCGACCGCACGGATCAGGCCCAGGTTGCCTTCCTGGATGAGGTCGAGGAAGGCCATGCCGCGGCCGGTGTAACGCTTGGCCAGCGACACGACGAGTCGGAGGTTGGCTTCGAGGAGGTGGTTCTTGGCGCGATTGCCGTCGCGCGAGACCCAGTTGAGGTCCCGCTTCTGCGCCGTGCCGAGCTTCTCGCCCGATTCCATGATGCGGCGCAGGCATTCGGTGGCGTACAGGCCGGCCTCGATACGCTTGGCCAGCTCGACCTCTTCTTCGGCGTTGAGCAGCGCCACTTTGCCGATCTGCTTGAGGTAGGCGCGCACGGAGTCGGCAGATGCGGTCAGCTCCGCGTCTTTGCGTGCCTGCCGCAGAGCTTCGGACTCGTCCTCGTCCCAGACGAAATCACCGGACTTGCTCGAGTCCGAACTCGTCGACGCCTTGGCGGTCCGCTTGGCCGGAGTGGTGGTTCCCGCGGCCGGGACCTTCGCCTCGGACGGGTCCTCCTGCGTGTCGTCCTGGTCCTCGTCGTCGGAGTCGTCCTCGTCGTCGGTGTCGTCGACCTCGATGTCGGTGTCGTCGATGTCGACGTCTTCGAGATCATCGTCGGGTGCGTCGAGATCGTCGATCGACTCGGGATCGGCGTCCAGATCGTCGCCGGCCCCCTCCGCGGAGGTGGCCTTGGCCGCGGTCTTCTTCGCGATCCTCTTGGCCGGAGCCTTCTTCACGGTCTTCTTGGCTGCCGCCTTCTTGGCGGGGGCCTTACGTGCCGGGGCCTTCTTGGCCGGGGCCTTCTTCGCGACCTTCTTGGCAGCGGCGGGGGCGTCCACTGTCGTCGCGTCGTCGGCGACCGTGGGATCACCCACAGCGGTAGTGGTATCACCCACAGGGGCATTGGTGGCTGTCACGTACAACCTTTCGAGCTGACTCACGCAAATGTCGCGGCAGACTCGGTCCGCCGCTGAACAGGGCTTGAATTCTCGGCGCTTGAAGCCGATACGGGACATTGTAACGACAACCGACCGCCGACAGTATCACTTGCCTGGTCAGGGCCGGTTGGGTGGTCACCGCAGGGGCTCAGTCGGCGACCGCCATCGCCGCTCCGACGATGCCCGCGCTGTTACGCAGTGTCGCCGGCACCACGGGCGTGCGATTGGTGAGCAGCGGAACCCACTTGTGTGCCTTGCGGCTGATACCGCCACCGGCGATGAACAGCTTGGGCCAGAACAGATTCTCGTACGCGACCAGTACATCGCTCACCTTCGCCGCCCACGCCTCATACGACAGGTCGTTGTCCTCCTTCACCTTCGAGGACGCCTGATGCTCGGCCTCCTTGCCGCCGACCGTCAGGTGGCCGAGCTCGGTATTCGGTACCAGCGTGCCATCTACCATGAGCGCCGACCCGATCCCGGTGCCGAAGGTCAGCAGCATGACCACTCCCGTGACGTCCCTGCCCGCCCCGAATCGGTCCTCGGCCAGACCGGCGGCGTCGGCGTCGTTGAGTGCGGCGATCTTGCGGCCGCCGAGATGTCTGCTGAACAGGTCGTAGACATCGGTACCGATCCAGCCCTTGTCGATGTTGGCAGCGGTGCGCATCACCCCCTCGGTGACCACACCCGGCAGTGTCACCCCGACCGGGCCCTGCCAGTCGAAATGCGCGACCACCTCGGCGACCGCTCCGGCGACCGCATCGGGTGAGGCCGGCTGCGGCGTCAGGACCTTGAAACGCTCACCCACGAGCAGACCGGTGTCGAGATCGACGATGCCGCCTTTGGTTCCCGAACCGCCGACATCGACCCCGAAGCCGAGATTGCCACCGGATATCGGCGCGCGCGCGGACGCGGCATCGGAGATGGCAGGGGTGGGGGACTCGGTCATGGTCGGCCCTTTCGTGGCAGGCGTCACCCGAGACAGTCGTTCGCGGTCGGCCGGACGGATCGGTCGTGTCGTTCCTCAGGCTAGGTCATCGGGCCCGTCTTGGGGCGGCGGAGAGCCGAACATTACCGGTACCGGCTCGACCGGGCCGGGTGTTCGGTTCCGGGTGCGCCGATGTGTGCCCGACCACTGTGGCCGGTGTGCCGATGTGCTGACATGGTGGTCGTGAACTCCACCCAGTCCCACCGCTCGGATACAGCCGCCTCTCCTGCCGAACTCGAGCGAGTGGCCATCGCCGTCGCCGAGCTGGCGGCCGACCATGTGCGATCCCGGCGGCCCGAACTGTTCGCGGCGTTCGGCTCAGGTCCGGCGCCCACCGCCGACGGCCGGGAGTCACCGGCGGCGGTGGGAACGAAATCGACGCCGACGGACCCGGTGACGCTCGCCGACACCGAGAGTGAAGCCCTGATCAGGGCGCACCTGCACGAACTGCGGCCCGGCGACGACGTTCTGGGTGAGGAGCGCGGCGGCAGCGTCGAGGTCCCCGACGGGGTGCGTTGGGTCGTCGATCCCATCGACGGCACCGTGAACTACCTCTACGGCATCCCCGCGTACGCGGTTTCGGTCGCCGCCCAGATCGGTGGTGAATCGGTGGCCGGAGCCGTCGTGGACGTCGCGGCGGGCATCACGTACTCGGCGGCGCGGGGCCACGGCGCCCACGCCCGGCCGGGTGGTCAGGGGGCCGTACCACAGCGGCTCGGGTGCGCAGCCGTCACCGATGTGGGACTGGCTTTGGTGGCCAGCGGATTCGCCTACGACCAGGGCAGGCGCCGCGCACAAGGCGAACTCGTCGGCAGGCTGCTGCCCCACATCCGTGACATCCGGCGGATCGGCGCCGCGGCGCTGGACCTGTGCATGGTGGCCAGCGGTCGTGTCGACGCACATTTCGAGCACGGACTCAATCCCTGGGACTGGGCCGCGGGCGGATTGATCGCAGCCGAGGCCGGGGCCGTCGTCCGGCTGCCCACGGCCGATTCACGCTCGGCCGACGGCGTGCCCACCATCGCGGTCGCGCCGGGTATCGCGCAGCAGTTCCTGACCCTCATCGAGGACCTGGGAGGACTGGATGCGATACCCGAGGGTCAGCACGATTGCTTGTGAACGGCGCTGACCAGCCCGGGATCGGCGCCGGTCGACGGATCCTTGGGATTGGCCAGTCGTAGCGCCTCCAGCGCCGCCTGCGCATCCTGGGACAGCTCGCGCGACTCGTAGTAGGTGCCCAGTGCGACATCGACGACCGTTCCGCGCCGACCGTCGTCGACGAGTTGCGCGCACGGAATCGCCAGCCACACAGCTGCGGCACCGCTCTTGCCCGCCGGTCCGAACCGTATCTGCGCGACACAGTCGAGGTCCTGCCCGACGTACACCGGATCGTCGGCGTACGCGGTGTCGGCGGCCGGGGTGAATCCCTGCGCGGTGAGGTCGTCGGAGACGGACCTGGCCGCGCCACGCTGACCGGACGCGTTCAGGACCCGCACCTGAAAACTCGACAGTGCGGCGGGCGCGATGGACTCCATCTCGCTGTTGGCGACCACCGTCAGCGACGGTGGGGCGGCAGTCGTGGGTTTCACGGCCGTGGTGTTCGCAGTGGATTGCCCAGCGGTCGGCGCGGCCGCCACCGAGGTGGGCACGGGCAGCGGACTATTGCATGCGGTGGGCGTGGCGTCGTCGCCGGATCTGACCGCGGCGACGCACCACACGACGACAGCGATGGCGGCGAGGATCGTGACGGTGATCAGGACCGGTTCTTTGCGCCGCCGCCGGTACGGCCGGCCTGCCCGGTCGGTCGTCGAACCGGGCGCGATATGGGACACCACCGTGGACGCCGCTCCTCTCGATTGCCGCGTGACTGCTCGATAGCCGCGTGACTGGGCCCACTCTAGAGGGTCGGCCGGTCTCGAGCGGCCAGGCCCCACCGGCGTGGGACCTTGGTACCCGGCCCGGCGCGACCGGCTGGTATAACCGGCGGGGATCGGTACGGTGATGCGCGTGCAACACGCCGAGTTTTTCGTCGTTGACTTATCGGAGGTCCTTACACTAAGCTTCGGGCGCCCGGGATACCTGAGCAGTCGGGAACGGGGCCGAGTTGACACGGCAAACATCCAGATTTTCACTGACGTACGTACAGGTTCGGGGACGAAGTGCGGGATTGCTTGAGTGGCGGTGCATCGCGCGCCGCCGCTTCGCCGCTGATCGCGGCAGGGTTCGCTCGTTGCCCGGCCACCGTCCGGAATATCTCCGGACGGGGCGGCGCTTGCTTTCGGTGTCCGGTCACAAGCCGGGCCGAGTAAAGCGCCCTCAACGCTGAAAAAAGGTAAGGCACACAATGGCTACTGACTACGACGCCCCACGTCGAACCGAAAGCGAAGACCTCAACGAGGATTCGCTCGAAGAACTGAAAGCCCGGCGCAGCGAGGCACAGTCCTCGTCCGTCGACGTCGACGAGAGCGACACCGCCGAATCGTTCGAGCTTCCGGGTGCGGACCTGTCCGGTGAGGAACTGTCGGTCCGCGTCATCCCCAAGCAGGCCGACGAGTTCACCTGCACGAGCTGCTTTCTCGTCTACCATCGCAGCCGGCTCGCACGCCAGAACGGCACGTCGATGGTGTGCGTGGACTGCGCCTGAGCAGCACCGCAGGCCTGCTGCCGTCAGTCCCGTGAGGCGGCGGCATCGTCGATGTTCAGGGCCGCCAGCACCCGATCGGGATGCCTGGTGGACACCAGCCAGTAGGGCGTCGGGTCGTCGGGGTCATCGAGCACCAGCAACACCATCGTCTTGACCCACGCCCGGTGCATCAGGTATGCAGCGGGGTCGAGCTGGCGGCCCAAAGCCGCCGACTTGGCCGTGGCCGCCACCGTAGCCCCGCGCGCGATCACCTCACGAGGCAATCGTGCCTTGTCCGCCACGAGCTCACCGTCGGCGGTCACCGCCACCCGGGTGCGGCCGACCGACCACAGCAGCACAGCCACGAGAATCCCGACCACCACATATCCGGCGGCACTCCACGCGGACTTGTGCGCAGACAGCTGGATCTCGTAGCCGAGGACACCGGTCACGACCGCACCGGCCGCCCACCACCACCACGGAACGGTGAGACGTTCCTCATAGCGGTCGGGCCGACCGGACGCGGATTCGCCGGACCCGGATGCCGGAGCGGACGACGAACTGTTCGATGATTGGGGTGCTGCCACGCCGACCAGCCTAGTCGGCTGCGGCGGGCGGGTAGTCTGCGGTCCGTGACCGCAGAACCCACACCCGTTATATCGCTCCGGCGTCTGGACCCCGACCTGCCGATGCCGACCCGGGCACATCCCGGTGACGCCGGCGTTGACCTCTACTCGGCCGTCGACCTGGAACTGGCGCCCGGACGGCGCGGGCTCGTCGGAACGGGCGTGGCGGTCGCCATCCCGGTGGGCATGGTGGGTCTGATCCATCCGCGGTCGGGTCTGGCGGCGCGAACCGGGCTTTCGATCGTGAACACCCCCGGCACCATCGACGCCGGGTACCGCGGCGAGATCAAGGTGTGCCTGATCAACCACGATCCCGACACCCCGATCACGATCGCGCGGGGTGACCGCATCGCCCAGCTCGTCGTCCAGCGCGTCGAGTTGCCCGAGTTCACCGAGGTCGAGGACCTCGGCGATACCAGCCGCGGCAGCGGCGGATACGGTTCCAGCGGTGGTCATGCCGCGCTCGGGGGCTGAGCTGCCCTCTGGTCCGGTATCGGCCGCGTCGCCCCGCCGGCGGGTCCGGGTGGACTACCCTTCATGACGGATCAGCCGATCGGTCGACAACGTACGCAAGGAGGCGCCGAAAATGGCTCGGCAGAACGCGAACCAGGGGTTGAAGATCGGGCAGGCCGCAGGTCCCTACGATATCGACGCGTTGGCGACATCCCTTGCCGAGTTGCAGAATTCGCATCTCGATCTGGGGTCGGTGCTGGTACCGGTCGTCGAAGGCGGCCAGGTGACCGTCGAGATGACCGCCGACCACCAGCCCGAGGCGGTATATCTGGAGACACCGTTCGGGCGCATCGGTGTGGCCGCGTTCGCCGCCCCCAAGACGCCGGGAACCTGGCGTGAGGTGGTTCGCGAGCTCGCCGAATCCCTGCGCGACAGCGGTGCGACCACCTCCATCGAAGACGGCCATTGGGGCCGGGAAGTGGTCGCCGAGGTGCCGGGTACAGTGCACCGGTTCATCGGGGTCGACGGCCCCCGCTGGCTGATCAGGTGCGTGGCGCTCGGCCCGACCGAGGCGACCGAACCGTTGAGCCAGCTCGCGCGCGCGGTGCTCGCGGAATCGGTTGTGCGACGCGGGAACGACCCCTATCCGCCGCGCGAGCCGCTGCCGATCGAGCTCCCCGAGGTGCTCGCCGCGCAGGTGGCCGCGGCGCAGCAGGAACGAGCCGAAGCCGGCGAACCAGG
The DNA here is from genome assembly GCF_937858515.1 of uncultured Gordonia sp. Classification (NCBI taxonomy): domain Bacteria; kingdom Bacillati; phylum Actinomycetota; class Actinomycetes; order Mycobacteriales; family Gordoniaceae; genus Gordonia; species uncultured Gordonia sp. The sequence continues at coordinate 17,141 of NZ_CALLZT010000124.1, forward strand.
ATTCGAGCATCTCGCCGGGCATGAAACCGATGAGCGTGCGCCTGATGAGCAGGGGCCCCACCAGGACAGTGCCGAAGAGCACGACGGCGGTGCGCTCGATCAGCTGGCGCAGGCGACTCTGGTGACCCCCGACGACGAGGATTTCGACGACGATCCTGCGACCTACGACGATCCCGAGGACGAGGACGACGAGGATGCCGCGAGCGGTCCTCCTCCGTCGGCGGGGTCGGCGATGCAACGGCTGCGGCGCTGGCGCCGCGCACGCTGATTCAGCTGCTCCGATCCGACCACAACGCAGCCCAGGTACGGGCCGTCGTGGTCCCCAGGAGGGGTGGATCGATGCCCCATCGGGTGAGCGGCAGCTCGGCCACAGCGGCCCGGGGCGCCGCCGCCCGCCATTCGTGCGACACCCGCAAGGGGTGGATCGGGTCGTCGAGGGATGCGGTGATCGCCAGCGGCGCAGTCAAACCGGCGATCTCGTCCATCCGCGGACATACGAATGCCGCCGCCTGCCGAAGCTGTGCCTCGAGCCGGTCGCCGAACGCGCTCCACGAGCGGGTCAGTTCGTCGGCGAGCCACGACGGCGACGACGCGCGCATCGCGGCGATCGTCGCGGTCAGACCGGTGTCCCGGATCGCGTCGGCGGTGGCGGTGGCCGACGCCCGGGCCGGCGCGTACTGGTCGTTACCGCACCACGGTGGCAGTGCGGCCAGGACGCCCGCGCACTGTCCCTGGTCACCGGTTGAACGCCGCTGCGCCAGCGCCCACCGCACCGCCAGAGCCGCCCCGATCGACACGCCTCCGGCCAGGACGGATCGGTGTGTGCGGGCGGCGTCATCGAGAACCGCCAGATGCCCGGCGATGAGGTCGTCGGCCGGCTCCGAGGCGATCAGTTCGACGCCGAGTTCGGCTGCCGCGGGACCGAACGCGCGCGTCACGTAGTCGGCGTCGGAGCCGGTGCCGGGCATCACCACCAGGGCTGTGGGATATGGCGTAGGTGAACTGGAGGACAACTCGGATCCCATGGGCATGTATCGATGATGCCCGGCGTTGGAACCGGCGTGGGTGGGGGTCTACAGTGACGGAAATCAGGTGGCTCGCGGGAGCGGTCACCACGCGAATCGCCAGTGGTGCTTGGAGACAGAATGACGACGCCCGGTTATCTCAAGAGGCTGACCCGTCGGTTGACCGAGGATCTCGGCGACGTCGAGACCGAACGCATCTCCCGCGCGTCCCGGGCCCGTGGCGGTCAGCGGGCATCGGAGTGTTGCCGGGGTGACGAAGTGACGATGCACGGTGAGCTGCGGTCGGTCGAAACGTGTTCGCGCACAGCGAAGGCGGGCGTGAAGGCCGAATTCTTCGACGGCAGTGACACCGTGATCCTCAAATGGCTCGGCCGCAACCGGATCCCGGGCATCGAGCCGGGTCGTACCGTGACGGTGCGCGGCAGGATCGCCGACCTCGACGGCAGCAAGGTGATCTACAACCCGTACTACGAGTTGTATGGCGCCGACGACTGACCCCGGCGCATCCGAACCGGACGCACCCGAACCAGCAGAAGCCGAAACAGCAAGAACCGAACCGACGCTGCTCGAGCAGATGGGCGGGGTATCGGGCCTGATCTATTCGACGGTGCCGGTCGCGGTGTTCGTGCCCGCGAACTCCATCGGCGGGCTCGGCGTGGCCATCGGCGCGGCGCTCGCGGCGGCGCTGGTCGTGTTCGGGATCCGGCTGATCCGGCGCGAAGGACTCATGCCGGCCGTGTCGGGACTGCTCGGCGTCGCTATCTGCGCGTTCATCGCGCACCGCACCGGCGACGCCAAGGGTTACTTCCTGTTCGGTATCTGGTCGATGCTCGCCTACGCCGTCGCGTGCGTGGTCTCGATTCTGGTGCGTTGGCCGCTGATCGGCGTCGCCTGGCATCTGGTGACCGGCGAGGGCACCGCATGGCGCCGGAACCGGGCTGTGCTGCGTGCCTACGATCTGGCCACCGCATGCTGGGCGGTCGTCTTCGGTGCGCGGTATCTGACGCAGTCGGCCCTCTACGACAGTGACCACACCGGGTGGCTCGCGGCGGCACGGATCGGTATGGGCTGGCCGCTGACCGCGCTCGCGGCGGTCGTCACCGTCTACCTGGTGCGGCGCGCCACTCGATCAGAGCTCCTCGATGACCGATCCGGTACCGAGTGAGCTGTCCGGTACCGCGTGATCAGTGCGCCACCTGCATGGCGGCGAACAGATCGTCCTCGGCCTCCTCGGGCGCGATGAACACCAGTTCGTCGCCGCCTTCGATCGAGTCGTCGGATTGCGGCACGATGACCCGCCGTCCCCGCAGGATCGCCACGAGTGCCGCATCCCGTGGCAACACCAGCTTGCGGACGGGTTTGCCGGCGAGGGGGGTGTTCGGGGGCAGCGTCAGCTCGACCAGATTCGCCTGCCCCTGACGGAACGTCATCAGCCGCACCAGGTCACCCACCGACACGGCTTCCTCGACGAGGGAGGCCAGCAGCCGGGGCGTGGACACCGCGACATCGACCCCCCAGTCCTCGCCGAAGAGCCACTCGTTGCGTGGATCGTTGACCCGGGCCACCACCCGGTTGACGGCGAACTCCGTCTTGGCGAGCAGGCTGACCACCAGGTTGGCCTTGTCGTCGCCGGTCGCGGCGATCATCACGTCGAACAGATGCAGTTGGGCGCGTTCGAGGTTGCTCAGCTCGCACGCATCACCGAGGACCCAGGCGGCGTCGGGGACGGCGGTGGTGTCGATGTGCGCGGCGAGGCGTTCGAACAGGGTGACCTCGTGTGCGCTGGAGAGCAGCTCACGGGCGATCGAGCGGCCCACGGCGCCTGCTCCGGCGATGGCGACCTTCACGGTGCGGCCTCCTTATCAGTCTGGTGCGCTTGTCAGTCTCGTGCCGGCGCGGGCCCGGCGGCCAGCGTCCTGGCGTTGACCAGATTGTCCAGCAGCACAGCCGCATACACCTGATCATCCTGCTGGATGACCGTTCGGACGTCGGGCAGGATCACCCGGCCCACCCGGCTGATGAAGGCGATTCGGGCCCCGGTCTGTTCCTGGAAGCGGCCCACGGTGGTACCGATCCACGACTCGTCCACGTCGATACGGGCCATGCCGAGGGTGCCGGACGGATCGCGCCATTCGGCGGTGTTCGCCGTCTCATCGAGTGCCGACACGAAACGCTCGGTGGTCCAGGGCACGGTCGCGACGGTAGGGATGCCGAGGCGCTCATACACTTCGGCGCGGCGGGCGTCGTAGATGCGTGCGACGACCCGCTCGACACCGAACGTTTCGCGGGCGACGCGGGCGGCGATGATGTTGGAGTTGTCGCCGGAGGACACCGCGGCGAAGGCGTCGGCCGTCTCGATACCGGCCCGCACGAGAACGTCACGGTCGAATCCGACCCCCACCACCTTGACCCCGTCGAACTGCCGGTCGAGGCGGATGAACGACGCCGGGTCGCGGTCGATGATCGACACCTCGTGGCCGCGGCGGTGCATCGACATGGCCACCGACGAGCCGACCCTGCCGCATCCCATGATGACTACGCGCACGAGGCGTCCTTTCCACGCATGACGCTGCTCAACGTACCCCGTGAACCGACGTCCGGGGAGGGCGGACGGCGGGTTCGGCGCGTGTGGGGGTGGCGTGGTGGTCTTTGCGAGGGGCACGGCCTAGTGTGGCGTGGTGTCCAGTGTGTCCAAGGTGTCCGTCGCGATAAAGCGGCTGCTGCTCGGACAGCCTTTTCGCAGCGACAAGCTCAACCACACGCTGCTGCCCAAACGCATCGCGTTGCCGGTGTTCGCCTCGGACGCGATGTCCTCTGTCGCCTACGCGCCTCAGGAGATCTTCCTGGTCCTCTCGGTGGCCGGGGTCAGTGCGCTGACCTTCACGCCGTGGGTGGCGGTGGCGGTGGCGGTGGTGATGGTCGTCGTCGTCGCCAGCTACCGGCAGAATGTGCACGCCTACCCGTCGGGCGGCGGCGACTACGAGATCGCGAACGTGAACCTGGGTGCGAACGCGGGGCTCACTGTCGGCAGTGCGTTGCTCGTCGACTATGTGCTGACTGTCGCGGTGTCGATAGCCTCGGCCGCCGAGAACATCGGGTCGGCATTCCCGTTCGTCCACGAACACAAGGTGTGGTTCAGCGTCGCCGCGATCGCCGTGCTGACGGCGGTCAACCTGCGCGGCATCAGGGAATCGGGTGCGGTACTGGCGATCCCGACCTACGCCTTCATCGTGGGCGTGGGCGCGATGCTGATCTGGGGCTTCGTGGAGATCTTCGTCCTCGATCGCGATGTGACCGCCGAGACCAGCGAGTTCGGGCTCAAGGCCGAGGACAGCCACCTCGCGGGAATCGCGTTCGTGTTCCTGATCGCGCGCGCCTTCTCGTCGGGCTGTGCCGCGCTCACTGGGGTCGAGGCGATCAGCAACGGGGTGCCCGCGTTCCGGAAACCGAAGTCGCGTAACGCCGCGGCCACCTTGATGATGCTCGGCGCATTCTCCATCACATTGCTGCTCGGCATCGTGGTACTGGCACAGGAGATCGGCGCCAAGTACGTGATGGACCCGGCGAACGACCTGGTCGGTGCACCGGAGAACTATCACCAGAAGTCGATGATCGCGCAATTGTCGCTGGCTGTGTTCGGCGAAGGATCACCGGCGTTCTATTTCGTGGCGGCGGCAACGGCACTGATCCTGATCCTGGCGGCCAACACTGCCTTCAACGGGTTCCCGCTGCTGGCCTCGGTACTGGCGCAGGACCGGTACCTGCCACGGCAGATGCACACCCGCGGCGATCGTCTGGCATTCAGCAACGGCATCCTGTTCCTGGCGATCGCCGCGATGATCTTCGTGATCTCGTTCGGCGCCGAGGTGACGGTGCTGATCCAGCTTTACATCGTGGGCGTGTTCGTTTCGTTCACCCTGAGTCAGACGGGGATGGTCCGGCACTGGACCCGCCTGCTGCGCACCGAAACCGATCCGCAGTCCCGCAAACGGATGTTCCAGTCGCGGATCGTCAACTCCGTCGGGCTGGTGATGACGGCGATCGTGCTGGTGGTGGTGCTGATCACCAAGTTCACCGCCGGAGCGTGGATCGCGATCGTGTTGATGGTGGCGGTGTTCGTGCTGATGAAACTGATCCATTCGCACTATGCGAGTGTGCAGGAAGAACTGGACCGCGACGACGAGAGCGCGGTGCTGCCGAGCCGCACCCACTCGATCGTGCTGGTGTCCGGGCTCAATCTGGCCACCCGTCGCGCGGTCCGGTACGCCCGCGCCACCCGGCCGGACATGCTGGAAGCGATCACCGTGAACGTCGATGACCGCTCCACCCGGACCCTGGTGTCGCTGTGGGAGGCCAGCGAGATCGAGATACCGCTGAAGGTGATCGCCTCGCCCTACCGGGAGATCACCCGGCCGGTGCTCGACTATGTGCGCCGGGTCCGGCGCGAGTCGCCCCGGGATGTGGTCACCGTGTTCATCCCCGAATACGTGGTCGGGCACTGGTGGGAGCAGACGCTGCACAACCAGTCCGCGTTGCGCCTCAAGACCCGGCTGCTCTACGAGCGGGGAGTGATGGTCACGTCGGTGCCGTGGCAGCTCGATTCGTCGGACCGCCGCAAGAATCGTGATCTGACTGTGTACGGCCCCGGCGACACCCGCCGGGGCATGGATGGGACCGAACGGCGCTGACATGACTGATGTGGATGTGGTGGACGCGGAGCTGGTCACCTCTGGGATGGCCAACGGCGGTGAGGCCGTGGGAAGGTTCGACGGCCGGGTGGTGTTCGTCCGGGGTGCGTTGCCGGGGGAGCGGGTGCGCGTACGGATCGTTGACCGCAGCAACGACCGCTTCTGGCGGGCCGTGGCCGAGGAGATCGTCGAACCGTCGGATGATCGGGTGCCACCGGCGTGCCCGGCCGCAGCACACGGTGGCGGATGCTGCGACCTGTCGTTCGTCGAGCCTGTCGCAGGAAGGCGGCTCAAGACCGGAGTGACCGCCGACGTCCTGCGCCGGATCGGGTCGCTGACGGACCCGCAATTGGAGGAGTCGGGATTCTTCGCCGACGGCGTACAGGCGCTCGGTCCTGATGGGGCGGGCTGGCGGGTACGCACCCGGCTGTTCGCCGACGACCAGGGGCGGGCTGGGGTGCACGCCTGGCACGCGAGCTCGGTGATCGTCGGACACGAGTGCTCGGCGCCGGTCGACGGGCTACTGACCGGTCTCGGCGAACTACGTTTCAGGCCGGGCTCCGAGATCGTCGCGGTCGCCGGTGCCGACGGCAGACACATAGCCGAGATCGCGCCCCCGGAACCGGTTCTGGGCAGCAGGGCCGACCGGCGACACGTGCAGCGCACCCGCCGGATGAGGGCGGCGGCCCGCCCGATCACGATGGTCGAGGGCGACGATCAGGTCACCCATCGTGTCGGTGAACGAACATGGCGGATCGGTGTCAACGGTTTCTGGCAGGCACACCGCGCCGCACCGGCCGCCTACGCCCGCACGGTCGTCGAGATGGTTGCCGGTGACATGCGGGACGCGGTGGCGTGGGACCTGTACGGCGGTGCCGGAATCTACGCCGGCGCACTGCTCGATGAATCGGCCGCGCAGGTGCACGTGGTCGATTCCGATGCCGGCGCGATCGGCGCCGCCTGCGCCACGTTCGCCGAAGACCCGCGCCTGGTGGTGTATCAGGGAGACGTCGCCGCGACGGCGGCCGACCTGCCGAAACCGGGGATCGTCGTGCTCGATCCACCACGAACGGGAGCCGGCCGCGCGGTCATCGACACGGTCGCCGCCGCCGGCCCGCACACGGTGGTGTACATCGCCTGCGACATCGGCCGCTTCGCCCGCGACCTCGGCTTCCTCACCGCCCACGGCTACCACCTGCGCTCGCTACGCGCGTTCGACGCGTTCCCCGGCACCCACCACGTCGAGGCCATCGCCTGCCTGACTCGCTAGCCAACCCCCGGATCCAACCGGAAACTCCGTCTTTTGTGTCGCTGAGCGCTACAAAAGACGGAGTCTTCGTCGTTACAGATCGATTATTCGCGTGGCAGCCAGGGTGCAGGGCCTATCGGTAGCACTTCCACGAATCCCACGCCCAGTTGGGATTTGTCACCACTGCGTAGGTGCCTGATCCGTAGTAGTACCGGCATACGGCGTTCATGTCGATCGACTTAGTTCTGGCATTGAGATATGCACGACATAGCCATGAGTACGGATTGGTTGCACTGCTCGGCGAGGCACTGATTGCTTCTCGTAACCCGAGGTAGCCAAATGCCGTTGCTCTGCAGTATGGCGTTATGTGTCCAAACTGCGAGAGGTCGCCTACCTGTTTCGCGGCACTGGCTGTTCCACCGCCCAGTAGTGCACCGAATCCGATTGCCATCACACAGGCGATAGCAATCGAGAATTGTCGCAATTTACTGTTCATTGTTTCCCACTCCTTCTTCCTTGAGCTGCGTTCGATCGTGACGACTACAGGTTCACCCATCTCCGTCGCGGCGGAATCCCGACAGGTCTTGATCCGGCCGGTTGCGCTTGTATGCGCCGTCCGTCCAGAAGCTGATCGTTCCCCAGATGCCTAGGGCGGTGCAGATGAGAATGATCGCAATGATGAGTGTGGCCACGATTGCTACCTCCCTTCGCGTTCGACAATGGAGATCCGTGCAGCGGAATCCTCCGCCAAGACAGCTTCGGACAGCTTGTTCATGAATTTCCGATATGCCGAATAGCCGACCATATCCTTCGGCGTCACCGGTATGAACATGACGGTCTGCTGGGTCGTCTTGTAGTTCTCGATCTCGCTACGCGCCGTGCTACCGGTAGGTGTATCAACGATGTTCACATGGAAAGCGATCATCTCCGAGAAGTTACCGATTCCCCGGATCGAGAAGTTGGTTCTGCCGAGCTCTGCCCCTTCGAACCGGATGGCTGCTCGCCAGGTGTTCAATCCTACTGCCGCAGTGTTCTCGCCGACTGACTTCGTCAATTCAGCGATCCGGTCGGCCGACAGCCTTGTGTCGATCTTGATATGCGAGTTCGCATACTTATGTGGCTTACTCATAGCGACGTCTCCTCTGGTTTGAGTACATCATCGATCAATCTGTTACCAGGCTATATGCGATAGCAGTATGGGACTAGCCACCAATTTCGGGGGCAGTCATACTGGTGCGAATTGAACAACGAAGAGCCCAACACGGGGGATCATCTACACCAAAAACGTGTCCGAGCGAAGTGAGGCACGAGCCGTATATAGGTTGTTAACCTAAGTAATTCTCAACTAGTACTACAGCCGGACTTAGCGATTTTCATGTCGGTGACCTGCGGTTTTGGTG
>NZ_CALLZT010000125.1:0-90854 GCF_937858515.1 uncultured Gordonia sp.
CCGCCATCACCCGATAGGTGGTGTACTTGCCGCCGGCGATCGACACCAGCCCGGGGGTGACCACCGCGACCGCGTGTTCGCGCGACAGCGTCGACGTGTCGTCGTCCTCGCCGGCCAGCAGGGGCCGCAGACCGGCATACACACCTTCGATGTCGTCGTGGGTGAGTTGGGCGACGAGCACCTCGTTGACGCGTTCGAGGATGTAGTCAATGTCGGCGCGGGTGGCGGCCGGGTGCGCGAGGTCGAGGTTCCAGTCGGTGTCGGTGGTGCCGATGATCCAGTGCGTTTCCCATGGGATCACGAACAGCACCGAGTTGACGGTGCGCAGGATGATCGCCGTCTCGCTGACGATGCGGTCGCGGGGCACCACGATGTGCACGCCCTTGGAGGCACGGACCTTGAAATGGCCTCGCTGTTTGCTGAGCGCCTGCACCTCGTCGGTCCACACACCGGCCGCGTTGATCACGCAGTGCCCACGTACCTCGGCGGTCTCGCCGGTGTCGGTGTCACGCACCCGCACCCCGAGCACCCGGTCGGATTCTTTGAGGAACCCGACCACCTGCGTCGACGTGCGGACGACCGCGCCGTAGTGGGCGGCGGTACGGGCGACGGTGAGACTGTGCCGGGCGTCGTCGACGACGGTGTCGTAGTAGCGGATCCCGCCGATGAGAGAGCTGCGTTTGAGTGCGGGCGCCACCCGCAGCGCCCCGGATCGGGTGACATGCTTTTGTCCCGGAACGGATTTGGAGCCACCCATCCGGTCGTACAGGAAGATTCCGGCGCCGATGTAGGGACGTTCCCACACCCGGCCGGTGAGCGGGAACAGGAATGGCAGTGGCTTGACCAGATGTGGTGCGAGCGTGCTCAGCGACAGTTCACGTTCCCGCAAAGCCTCACGGACCAAACCGAATTCGAGCTGTTCCAGGTATCGCAATCCCCCGTGGAACATTTTCGACGACCGGCTCGACGTTCCGGAGGCGATGTCGCGGGCCTCCACCAACGCCACCCGCAGCCCACGGGTGGCGGCGTCGAGTGCGGCACCCACACCCACCACACCACCACCGACCACGACGATGTCGAACTGCTCGGACCCCAACCGGCGCCACGCCTCGTCGCGGTACAGCGGTCCCATATCGGCGGGGCGGTCCGGATTGAACTCCTCACTCATGATTGCCGAGCCTAATCGAACCCGGCACCCGCCACAGCACGGGACACCACGGCCCCGGTAGCCGCGACCCCAAACGCACCCGACACCCGGCAAGACGTACAACACCGCGCTCCAGCAGCCACCAACCCCAAACACACCCGACACCCGGCAAGACGTACAACACCGCGGTCCGGCAGCCGCCGAGCCCAAACGGACCCGATGTCCGACGGGGCGTGTAAAACTGTGCGGCGTGGGTAGCCAAGCGGACACGTATGTGATGGCCATCGATCAGGGGACGACGTCCACCCGGGCGATGGTCTTCGACCGATCGGGTGCGGTGATCAGCCGTGAACAGCTCGAACACCGGCAGATCTTCCCAAAGGCCGGGTGGGTGGAACACGATGCCGCCGAGATCTGGGTCAACACCCGCCGGGTGGCGGCCGCCGCGCTGGCCTCGGCCGACCTTCGCGCCGACCACATCGTCGCGTGTGGGCTGACCAATCAGCGCGAGACCACCCTGCTGTGGGACCGGAACACCGGCGAACCGGTGCACAACGCGATCGTCTGGCAAGACACCCGCACCGGCGCCCTGTGTGAGCGGCTCGCCGGCGACGCGGGCGTCGACCGCTACAAGGATCGCACCGGACTGCCGCTGTCCACCTACTTCTCCGGCCCCAAGATCGCCTGGCTGCTCGAGGAGTATCCGGAGCTCGCCGCCCGCGCCGAATCGGGCGAATTGTGTTTCGGCACAATGGATTCGTGGCTCGCCTGGAATCTGACCGGCGGCCCGGACGGCGGTCAGCACATCACCGACGTCACCAATGCCTCACGCACCATGCTGATGGATATCCGTACGCTGCAATGGGATCCGGAGATCTGCGCCGACTTCGGCATCCCGATGTCGTTGCTGCCGGAGATCCGCAGCTCATCGCAGGAATACGGCCCGATGCGCGACAAAGGCCCCCTGCCCGACGTCCCGCTCGCGGGGATCCTGGGCGATCAGCAGGCCGCCATGTTCGGGCAAGCGTGCCTGTCCCCCGGCGAAGCCAAGAACACTTATGGCACAGGCAATTTCCTGCTCATGAACACCGGCGTGGTGCCGGTGTTCAGCCTGCACGGCCTGCTCACCACCGTCTGCTATCAGATCGGCGACGACGACGCCCGCTACGCCCTCGAAGGATCGATCGCCGTCACCGGATCACTCGTACAGTGGCTCCGCGACAATCTCGGCCTGTTCTCCGACGCCGCCGACGTCGAGAAACTCGCCGCATCCGTCGACGACAACGGCGGAGCCTACTTCGTACCCGCGTTCTCCGGACTCTTCGCACCGCGCTGGCGACCCGACGCCCGCGGGGTGATCGTCGGCCTGACCCGGTACGTCAACAAGGGCCACCTGGCCCGGGCTGCGTTGGAGGCCAGCGCTTTTCAGACCCGCGAGGTCATCGAGGCGATGCAGGCCGATTCCGGCGTCACCCTGTCGACACTCAAGGTGGACGGCGGAATGGTGGTGAACGATCTGCTGATGCAGTTCCAGTCCGACATCCTCGACGTCCCCGTCGTGCGCCCTGTCGTCAACGAGACCACCGCCCTCGGCGCCGCCTACGCCGCCGGCCTGGCCGTCGGCTACTGGGACAGCCAGGACGATATCCGCGCCAACTGGGCCGAGGGCAAACGCTGGCACCCCGACATGCCCACCACCCAACGCGAAGACCTCTACGCCGGCTGGAACCGAGCCGTAGAACACAGCTTCAATCTCGCCTGACTACCTTGATCCCAAAGCAACCGACCTCCTCAACCCCCGAACCCGAAGCAACCACCTTCTCAACCCCCGAACCCGAAGCAACCACCTTCTCGACAACCAAACCCGAAGCAACCACCTTCTCAACAACCAAACCCGAAGCAACCAACCTTCTTGATCCCTGAGGCCGAAGCGAGGAACGAGCGAGGGTCACGAAGGGTCCGGCGACCATCCACACCTGACGCAACCACCTCAAAACCCGAGTACCACACCCCGATACACCAGTCAGCGTTCGGCTTCCTGCTCCGACAACAACCGCTCCAACTCCGCCTCGACCACCGACACGGCCTTGTTCGACGCCTGCTCCGGCGACCGTCGCTGCACGGGCCGGTCGATATCGGGCAGCAACCACGCAGGCGGCACGGAGAGAGCGAGCGCGAGCCGGTAGATCGTCGACAACTGCGGGTCGGCGATGTACGGATCACGGTTGGAATGATTGCGTTCGAGGTTGGACACCTGGTTGCGGTGCATCCCCGACCGATTGGCCACTTCTTCCTGGGACAGACCCCGGTGGCCACGGATGAATGAGAGCCGGCGCGCGACGGAATCTCCGTAGGTCCCCCAGTCGAGGGATCCACGTTCTCGGGCAGGCACCCAACCAATTTGTCGGACACACAACGTATTGTCAGCACATCATGATGTGTGCACCACTGACGATGGCCGACCTCAAGCCGCAGATCCGGCTGCGGGGCCGCTGGCCCGAACCCGTCACCGTCGTCGCAGTGGTACCACTCGGCCCCGACGCGTCTACGGTGATCCTGCGCCGCACCGACGGGACGATCAGCGAGGAAATGTTCTTCGCAGGCGACCTCGACGGTATCGAGATCGTCTCCGACGACGCCGCGGGCTGGACGTTCACCGCCGACCCCCGCGAGTTCAAACTCGCCACCGAGGCTCTGCGCATCCGGATGGCCGGGCTACACGATCCGATGCTCGCCGTCGGTACCAGCGACATCTCGCCGCTGCCGCACCAGATCCGGGCCGTCTATGGCGAACTGCTCCCCCGCACGCCGCTGCGCTTCCTGCTCGCCGACGACCCCGGCGCCGGTAAGACGGTCATGGCCGGACTCTACGCCAAGGAACTGATGCTGCGCGGCGACCTGACGCGAATGCTGATCGTCGCACCGGGCGGTCTGGTGGAGCAGTGGCAGGACGAGTTGGACTCCAAGTTCGGGATATCGGCCACCATCCTGACCCGCGAGCTGATCAACGCGAGCCTGGGAGGTGATCCGTTCCCCGCCCATCCGCTGCTGATCGCGAGGATGGATCAGCTCGCCCGCGACGAAGAGCTGAAGGAGATTCTCAGCCGCAGCGAATGGGATCTCGTCGTGGTCGACGAGGCGCATCGCATGTCGGCCAACTGGTGGGGCGGCGAGTTACGCAAGACCTCGCGCTACGAGCTCGGCGAGCTGCTGGGTTCGATCAGCCGGCATCTGCTGCTGATGACGGCGACCCCGCATTCGGGTATCGAGACGAGTTTCCAGGCGTTCCTGGCCTTGCTCGACCCGGACCGATTCGAGGGCGAGGCACGCGGCGAGACCACATCCACCGACACCACCGGCCTCATGCGCCGGATGGTGAAGGAGGAACTGCTGACCTTCGACGGTAAGCCGTTGTTCCCCGAACGGATCGCCGAGACCGTTCCGTACGAACTGTCCCAGGCCGAACTCGAGCTGTACGAGGCGGTGACCGGCTACGTCCGAAACGAGATGAATCGGGTTGATTCACACGGTGACTCGCCGCAACGACGAACAGTCGGGTTCGCGCTGACCGTCCTGCAACGACGCCTGGCATCAAGCACCCACGCGATTCTGCGAAGTCTGCAACGACGCCGCGACCGCTTGGCCACCAAACGTGCCGACATGGCCGCGGGCCGGTACACCGATCCGGGCAGGGTTCCCCGGCCGGAGGATTTCGACGATCCCGACGAGTTCAGCGCCGAGGAATACGAACGTGTCGAGGAAGAGGTGGTGGACGCGGCCACCGCAGCCCGTACGGTCGCCGAACTCGACGCCGAGATCGCGATCCTCGACGACCTGGTGGAATTGGCGACGCGCGTCCGCGACAGCGGCAACGACCGCAAGTGGGCGGAGCTGCGGTCACTGCTCATCGACCGTTCACTGTTGCGCGACGACGACGGAAATCCCCGCAAGCTGATCATCTTCTCCGAGCACCGCGACACCCTCGACTATCTGACCCGACAGGTGCGCAATGTCATCGGCTCCGACGACGCCGTGCTCACCATCCACGGCGGCACCCGCCGCACCGACCGGGTGGCCGTCCGCGAACAGTTCACCCAGGAGCCGCACCGGCAGGTGCTGATCGCCACCGACGCCGCCGGTGAGGGCCTGAATCTGCAGGCCGCGCACCTGATGATCAACTACGACCTGCCGTGGAATCCGAACCGGCTCGAGCAGCGGTTCGGCCGGATTCACCGGATCGGTCAAGAGAAGGTGTGCCGGTTATGGAATCTGGTGGCCGACCAGACCCGCGAGGGACAGGTGTATCAGCGCCTGCTGGTCAAGATGGAGCAGCAACGAAAGGCCTACGGCGGCAGACTGTTCGACGTCCTCGGTGACGCGTTCAGCGAAACCCCGTTGCGCACACTGCTGATGGAGGCGATCCGGTACGGCGACGACCCGGCCCGGATCGCGGAGATCGAGCGGGTCGTCGACGCCCAGGTGGCCGACGGCTGCACCGAACTCGTGGAGGGACGCGCCCTGGCCAGGGAAACGCTGGGACCGCTCGAACTGGACCGGCTGCGCCGAGCGATGGACGATGCGACGGCACGCAGGTTACAGCCGCACTACATCGAGAAGTTCTTCGTCGACGCGTTCGGCGCGCTGGGCGGACGGGTGAAGCCCCGCGAGAAGGATCGCTATCAGATCTCGAATGTTCCTGGTGCACTTCGGCATCGACCGGTACGACGCGAACACGCGGGCCGCCCGGTGGTCACCTCGTACGAGCGGGTCACATTCGAGCCCGCCGCGGTGTCGGGATCCAAACGCGCCGAGTTGCTCGCCCCCGGCCATCCGCTGCTGGACACCCTGCTCGACGTCACCATCGAGCGCGGCCAGCGGGCACTGAGTGACGGTGCGGTGCTGTTCGATCCGACCGATCCGGGGACGGTGCCCTCGGTGATCGTCGCGATGACCGGCGAGATCGTCGACGGCCACGGCATCACCGTCAGCAAGCGCTTCGCGTTTGTCTCGGTGACTGCCGGCGCCGACGACGAACCGGTGCTCGCCGATGCCGGTTCGGCGCCGCACCTGGATCTCACGACCCTCCCCGACAGCGCCGGGTCGCTCGCCGAACAGGCCCGCACGCAGGTGTCCGCCAACGCACACGTCGCGGCGATGACCTGGGCCGCGGGCGTCGCACAGCCCGAGCACCTCCGCGAAGTCCGGGAACGACTGTTGCCGACCATCGAGAAGACCAGGTCCGCGGTGAAGTCCCGGCTGGTGTCCCAGATCAACTACCTCGACGGTGAAGCCGCGCGCCTGCGTGAGGCTATCGCAGCCGGCAAGGCCGGAAAGCGGTTGCGGCACAGTCCCGACCGGCTGCAGAACCAGGCCCGCGACCTGCAGGCCCGCCACGAAGCCCGCATGGCCGACCTCGCCAAGGACGCCGCACTCACCGCCCGCCCACCGACGCTGACCGCCGTGATGCTCGTGATCCCCGCCGGCCTGATCGGTGGTGCGGTGGCCAAGCACGCCAAGGACACAACGATCACCGAGGCCCGCGCGGTCGCCGCCGTACTGGCCGCCGAACGTGCCCTCGGCCGCGAGCCGGAGGAGATGCCGCACAACAACAAGGGCTACGACATCCGCTCGGTTCCCCTACCCGACGCCGACGGCGTCCGCGGCCCGACGGTGTTCATCGAGGTCAAGGGCCGCATCGAGGGCGCCGACTCCTTCTTCGTCACCTACAACGAGATCCTGCACGGCCGCAACACCGGCACCCGCCATCGCCTCGCCCTGGTCTCGGTCAGCGATGCCGGCCCCGACCACGACGACATCCGCTACCTCACCGACCATTTCAGCGGCTTCGACATCGGCGGCACCGACGTCTCCGGCATCGAACTCGACTGGCGCAAATCCTGGGCCAAGGGCAAGCCCCCACACTGATCACAACTGGCCGGCTCCGCTCGCCGACGCTGTACGAATCCATCATCCAGATACTGCGTATCCACCAGCAAAATGGTGCGAATCCACCACTTCAGTACTGCAAATCCACCACAGAAATGGTGCGAATCCACCACCTCAGCGCCGCACCACAGCCGCCATGATGCTACTTTAGCCAGGTGAACGGGCATATCGACCGACACGTGACGCCGCGCATCTACGAAGCGCTGGATGACACGAGGATCGTCGCACTCCAAGGATCGCGACAAGTCGGCAAGACCACTCTCGTGCAGGAAATCGTCGCGGCACGCGGCGGTCGCCTGGTCACCTTCGATGACGAGACCACACTGAACCTG
Organism: uncultured Gordonia sp.; assembly: GCF_937858515.1. NCBI lineage: Bacteria > Bacillati > Actinomycetota > Actinomycetes > Mycobacteriales > Gordoniaceae > Gordonia > uncultured Gordonia sp. The sequence continues at coordinate 7,426 of NZ_CALLZT010000125.1, forward strand.
GCACGGGCCGATCCGATAGGTTTCCTGCAGCACGACGAGCCCCTCCTCGCGATAGACGAGATTCAGCTCGCACCCGAGATGGTGTCGGCGTTGAAGTACGTGGTGGACCGCGATCAACGACCCGGTCGCTTCCTCGTCACCGGCTCGGCCGATCTGCTGAGACTGCCCGCAGCGAAAGACAGCCTCGCAGGCCGGGTCGAGAGCATCGAGTTGCACGGGTTCAGCCAGGGTGAGCTCGCAGGACATCGCGAGACGTTCGTTGATCGGCTATTCGCGGGCGAACGATTCACCGGTCACACAAGCACTCTGACGCGTTCTGACTACTTGGAACGAGCCGTGTCGGGTGGTTATCCAGAAGCGCTGTCCCGTCCGCCGGGACGCCGCCGGGCAGCCTGGATGGACAACTACCTGAACAGCATCGTGAAACGCGACGCCCGCGAGATCAGCAGCCTGCAACGTATCGATGAACTGCCCCGACTCCTTGGTGTGCTCGCCGCTCGCAACAGCGAAGAACTCAATCTCTCCGACGTGTCGAAGGAATCCGAGATTCCCACGACGTCCCTGAACCGCATGCTCGATCTGCTCGAGACGATATATCTGATCCAACGGATACCTGCCTGGTCGACGAACCTCACCAAACGAGCCGTGTCCCGCCCCAAAGCATCCCTCCTCGATACCGGTCTCGCGGCCCGACTCCTCAACCTTTCGGCGGCAGGAGCCGGACCGGACAAGTACGGCGAGGTCGCCGGCCACCTGTTGGAGGGGTTCGTCACCGCGGAGATACGCCGCCAACAGGCGTGGGCCGAGGAAACTTTCCGGATGAGCCACTTCCGCGACCGCGCCGCGGGTGAAGTCGACGTGATCCTCGAAACCCCGGACGGCCGCGTAGCAGGAATCGAAGTCAAGTCGAGCTCACGACTGAGCGGTCACGACGCAAAGTGGCTGGGTCAGCTGCGCGACAAACTCGGCAAGAGATTCGTCACCGGCCTCGTCCTCCACACCGGCGGAACAGGCATCCCGGTCGGCGACCGGATCGCAGCAGTTCCGCTGGACACCATCTGGACGGCCTGATGGCCCACGACCATTCCTACCAACCCAGCTGTCCCGTCCCTCGAGTTCGTACTGGCGCAGTGGCGGCATTCTTCATCGGCATCTGCGGCACCGTATTCGGCGAGCCAGGACGCGACATCTGATCCCTGAGGAGCGGCCGGTGAGCTTGCGAGCCGGACGCGTCACGAAGGGTCCGGTGACATACGTCGAGTAGTTGACGCCGCCGTCACACTCTCTGATATCCACCGCACGGCGTACCGTGAGAAGGCGTAGTGTCAACGATCACGCGACAGGAGGATGGGATGCGTAAGCCCAGCGCGCGGCCGGAGCCGGTCGTTCGCGTCGGCGACTATCCCCAGCTCCGGACGATCTCCTGGCAACTCCGAGACGACACCGAGGTCAGCGAACCGGAAGCGTTGCGCCTCTATGAACGCAACTGGCGATTCGTCGGACCGATGGACGAACGAGAAGCGGCGTTCGTCCAGCACCTGGCCGACACCTACAGCGCTGGGAGGCTGCTTGTTTGAGGCGCCCACGGACTTCGCCGTGCTATGCGACTCGTGTGCCGGCCGGTCTGCGCCGGACAACGCTGTCGTCTTCGGCAACCAAGGTCAGTGCGACGGACGCATCGGCGGCGGCGAGCCGGTCGAACACATCGAGCGCCCGCTGCTGTTGCTCACCGACGGTAGGGGCATCGACGGTCACGTGCGGGTGTTCGCCCGCCTCACCGCCGATCGTGATCCAGAAGCCGACGCTGTCGCAGTAGTAGCCGCGGGAATTCCGGAACTCACGCCAAGTGCCACCGACCCCAAACGCCTTCTCCATCAAGGCAACCAGCTCGCCGTCGCCGACCACACCGACGTACAGCAGGTCGTAACGACTGCCGTCAGACATCATCGATCACCACTCTCCGTACGTTGTGTCGTAGCCCTCGCCAATGACCCGAGCATACGTTAGGCACGCATCACCGATCAGGCCGGATACAGGTCGTCCATCGCGTCAGGATCGATCAGCGACCTGCGTGCATTGACAAACACACGCGAAGCTTGCGCCCCGTGGAGCCTACGACGAAACCCCTCGACGCTGGCGCCAATACTGGTCTTGACCTCAGCGAATTCGCCGTCTACCACCAGGTCCGGGGTCGGTTCCCCTGACTTGCGCCGAACTACATGAGTGACATTTCGACCCTCGGACACAAGCAGCTCAGCGATAACCCGCTCATTGTCATCAAGCACTCCGACCCGATCGTCGAGATGCGCAGGTAGCGAGTTCCCGTCCCGATAGTCATGTAGCTGACGAGCCAAGGTCAGCACGTCGGCGAGGGTGACCGAGTCATCCCGAATACGGCGGCGCATCGCGGCATCCAGCAGTCGTTCCAGCCCGCGCTCACCTGAGTCGAGCGATCGACCAGACTCTCCCCGCACGAATCCCCCTCCACTACATATCCGGCGCGCTGACACTACCGGCCACCTACGACATCCAACCGGTGAGTTGTGCACACAACTTGTTGTGCAATAGTCTGCAACGTTCTGGTCTCAAGCGAGAGGGCTGCCATGCCGAGCGGTGCACAACATGTTGGTAAGAGAAAGCTGATCGAGGTCAGTCTGCCGTTGGAGACCATCAACGCCGAGTCGGCGCGGGAGAAGTCGATCCGGCACGGACATCCGTCGACGCTGCACCTGTGGTGGGCGCGACGCCCCCTCGCCGCCGCCCGGGCGGTGCTGTTCGCGCAGCTTGTCGACGATCCGTCGTCGCGGCCCGACCTGTATCCCAGCGAGGAGGACCAGACCCTCGCCCGCAAGAAGCTCCACGCCCTGATCGAACGACTCGTCGTGTGGGAGAACTCCAACGACGAGACGCTGCTGCGGGAAGCGCACGAAAAGATCCTCGAATCGACCGGCGGCAACCCACCGCCCATCCTCGACCCGTTCGCCGGCGGCGGCACCATTCCCCTTGAGGCCCAACGCCTCGGCCTCGAAGCCCACGCCTCGGATCTGAATCCCGTTGCGGTACTGATCAACAAGGCACTCATCGAGATCCCGCCCAAGTTTGCCGGACAGCGTCCCGTTTTCCCAGGCGCGGCCGAGGAATCCATCCAGACCTGGCCCCGCACAACGGGACTCGCCGAGGACGTCCGGCGCTACGGCCAGTGGATGCGCGACGAAGCCGAAAAGCGCATCGGGCACCTGTATCCCAAAGCCACCCTCCCCGACGGCACCAAGGCGACCGTCATCGCGTGGATCTGGGCGCGGACCGTCACGTGCCCCAACCCCGCTTGCGGCATCGCCATGCCACTCGTCCGATCGTGGTGGCTCGGCAAGAAGAAGGGCAAGGAAGCGTACGTCGTGCCCGTCATCGACGGCAAGACCGTCCGCTTCGAGATCGGTCACGACCTGAAAGCCGCACCCACCAAGGAAACCGACGGAACCGTCGGGCGGACGGGGGCGACGTGTGTGCGGTGTGATTCGTCAGTTGCACTGGAGTATGTCCGTTCCGAGAGTCGCGCCGGCCGCATGGGATCAACCCTCATGGCCACAGTCGCGGAAGGTACCCGGCAGCGAATCTATCTCCCTCCCAGCTCCGAGCAGTCGGACGCCGCCATCGTCCCCCTTCCCGACAACGTCCCACCCGGCGAACTGTTTGACTGGCCCGGACGTATCAACGTTGTCCGATACGGACTGACCACCTTCGCCTCCCTCTTCACCCCACGCCAGCTCACCGCCCTCACCACCTTCAGCGACCTCGTCGGCGAGGCCCGCGACAAAGCCCTCCACGACGCCCTCGCCGCCGGCCTACCCACCGGCGACCGCCTCGACAACGGCGGCGTCGGAGCCGAAGCCTACGCAGATGCGGTCGCAACATACCTGGGGTTCGCTATCAGTCGCACCACGAACAAGTCCTCCACGATCTGTAGCTGGGATTCGTCTCCGAAGATGGAGGCAGTCCGGAGTGTCTTTGCACGACAGGCACTCCCGATGTCTTGGGACTACGCAGAGGCTAGCCCTTGGGGTGGTTCCGGCGGTGATTTCGTAGAAGATTTGTCATGGGTAAGCAAAGCACTTTCGCGTGTACCTGCTTTCATTGACGGACGCGGAATGCAGTCGGATGCGTCGAAGAGTGTCAGCGAGACGAGCATCATCTCAACCGACCCGCCCTACTACGACAACATCGGATACTCGGACCTGTCGGACTTCTTCTACGTGTGGCTCCGCCGCTCCCTACGGGACGTGCACCCGAGCATCCTGTCGACGATGCTGGTCCCGAAAGACGAAGAGTTGGTGGCGAACCCGTACCGCCACAACGGCAAGGCCGGTGCGCAGGAGTTCTTCGAGGACGGCTTCCGGGAGGTGTTCCGCCGCGCACGAGAGACCGCACTCTCCGACTATCCGATCACGGTCTACTATGCCTTCAAGCAGCAGGAGTCGGCGACGGGTGGCGAATCGTCGACCGGTTGGGAAACGTTGTTGGAGGGGATGATCCGGTCGGGTTGGTCGATCACCGCGACGTGGCCGATGCGTTCGGAACTGGGTAACCGGATGCTGTCGCAGGGCACCAACGCCCTCGCCTCCTCCATTGTCCTGGCCTGCCGCCCCCGCCCCGAATCGGCCCCACGCACCGACCGCCGCGGCTTCCTCGCCGCCCTCAAGTCGGAACTTCCGTCGAAACTGCGTGAACTGCAACAGGGTTCGATAGCCCCGGTGGATCTCCCACAGGCCGCGATCGGCCCGGGAATGGCGGTGTTCTCCCGCTACAGCGCGGTCCTGGAGGACGACGGTTCGACAATGACGGTCCGCACGGCCCTGCAGCGGATCAATGCGATTCTCGATGAGGTGCTGACGGAGTTGGAGAACGATTTCGACCGGGAGACGCGGTTCGCGTTGACGTGGTTCCGCCAGAACGGTTTTGACACCGGGAAGTTCGGCGACGCGGAGTCGATCGCGAACGCACGCGGGGTGTCACTCGACGGTCTGGAACGCGCGGGCATCCTGACCAAGGGCGGCGGCAAGGTGGCGCTGATCGCGCCGTCGGATATGCCGGCCGACTACGATCCGGCCACCGACGAGTCGATCAGCCAGTGGGAGGTGGTGATGCACGTGACCCGCGTGCTGGCCTCCGACGGTGTCCCGGCCGCGGCGTCGTTGCTGGGCCGGGTGCCCCGCGGCGTCGACTGGGATCTGTGCAAGGAACTGGCCCACCTGCTGTTCAAGCTGGCCGAGGACAAGAAGAAGACGAAACTGGCCGTCGACTTCAATAGCCTGGGTGCCGCCTGGAACGACATCGCCCGCCAGGCCCCCACCTCCTCCTGGCAACCCACCCTCACCGACTGACGCACATCGCCCGCGTGATGCGGTAGCGTGCCTGGTGTAGCCCGCCTATCGCGGTAGGTGTGGAAGTGAGCCACGGGATTACTCGCCGGATGACGAGGCCCGTGGCTCGCGGTCTATCTGCCGTCAGATGACCCGGACCGCCACAACCTGGCCCAAAGTCTTGAGGTAGTCGGCCGCTCCACAGCGATCGGCGACAACCGCACCACAGATGATGTCCGCCGCCCACAGCACTGGCTCCAGCCGACCCACGATGTGCTTGATTTGCAACGTCGAGGCGATCACCCGCCGGGCACGCGGTTTCTGCAACAGATCCAGATCACTCGCATCCTGTTTGCTTCGTGATTCGAGGGTGACGGTCGAACACGGCAGATCCGCAAGCTGAGGAAGCAAGTGCTCCAAACGCTTACGGCGCTGGCGCCGATCCGTCGCGCCGACTTCGACATGCACAACTGCGAGACCCATGATCGGCAGCGCCGCAACGGCATCGATGAGGTCGCGCCGACGAAGCTCGCTGCTACCGTGCCAATGCACTTTCGGCTCGGTAGCCCGGAGGGCAGCCATGGTGGCGCGGACAGCACTCACATCGGTGTCATCACAGAGCGCCGCACCCATCAAGTACGCGCCGCCGTCGCGATCAGGTCGCGATCCGCTCTCGTCGCCCCACGCCGTCAACATGACTCACCCTCGTACGGTCTGAGTTGCCCCACGAGACAACTCATCGGATCAGTGCGATGTCGATAGGTAGGTCCAGCTCCGCCCAGGCGCGGTCGGAGGTGAGCACTGTTGCCGGGCGGTGCCGCATACCGAGGACAAGACAGCACCGGTCACCCAACGACAGTGCTGTGCCGCCGTCGAGCTGACGGAGTGCCGCTACTACCACCGCGTCGTCGGCCTGCACCGGGGCAACCTGTAGGCCGGCGGCCCGCAGTCGTTCCTCTATGCCGACGATGTCGCCTCCCCAATCACCGACCTTCCCGAGCACCTCGGCGAGATTTGCCGCCGATATCAGCGCGCCCGGTATGGCGTCGGCAACCGTGTCAGCGCCGGGTTCGTCATTGAGAAACGCCAGTACGGCCGACGCATCCAGGATCATCACCGTTTGTCGGCTTCCGCCTCCGCGATACGGTCGGCGAGCAGTTCCTCAACCAGCGACTTGCCGCGCGTCGCCGGAGTCATAATTCCGCGCAGCTCGCGCAGTGCGTCCACCGGCCGTTCCAGGACTATCCGCCTACCGACGCGCTGAACGTGTAGGACGTCTCCCTCTCCGAGGCCAAGTTCCGTACGCAGTTCAGCCGGGACCACGAGCCGCCCTTGCTTCCCCAAAGTCACAGTGACACTCATGAGAGAATAATGCCACGATTAACCAAGAGATGCCACATACACCCTCACAATCACACGTCAATGCTCGCCTGACTGTGCGATCAGTCCCGGAAACCGGGATCAGCAGCAACCTCAGACGAAAATGGAACCGAACGCCTCGCCGGTGCGTCTGATCCCCATGGATCTGAACGAGTTCATCATCAGGCACGACGGGGTACTGAGCGCGCGGCAAGCACGGTTGCACCTGAATACGTCGGCGATCGGGCGGCGGCTGTCGTCAGGCAAGTGGACAGCGGTCACCCCGGGGGTCTACCTCGTGGCCGGGCATCACCGGTCGGCGCGGGCACAGGCCCGGATCGCCGCACTGTCCGTCGGGGATCACGCAGTGCTCGGCGGAGCGGCCGCAGTCTGGTGGCTCGGCATCACCGACGATCCGCCGAGCAGGCATCTCGTGTACTCGGCAGCACACGGACGGCATGCTCGCGCGTCGTCGACAGCACATGTGCGGCAACGGAACCTGCAACCCTGCGATATCACGGTCGTCGACGGGTTGCGGGTGACCTCGCGCGAGATGTCGGTGCTCGATGCCGCGCTCACTCTCGGCATCTGCGTTATCGACGCGGCACTGCTGCGTGGCTTCGTCACCCTGTCCAGCCTCGAAGCAACACATGAGCGGTATCCGGGGCGGCGCGGGATCGCGGGCATCAATCGGTTCCTGACCCTGCTGCGGTCCGGATCGAGGTCGGAGGCCGAGCGCGTTGTCGTGAGGCTGTTCCGTATCGTCACCGTCCGCCACCAGCTCGCGGCCGCCTGACTGTGCGATCAGACCCGGAAACCGAGATTACGTACACACTCACCCGGCGACCGCGCATGTCGGTGGCGCGGGATACAGTCGGAACTCACAACATGTTGTGCACACGAACGTGAGGCGAGTTATGGCACTGAGCAACCGGGACCGTATCGGCAAGGCGATGGAACTGCTCGGACCTGCGCTCAACCGGTTCCTCACCACGGCGATCGACCCCGAGTTGCAGACCGGCACCTGGCTGGAACTCTTGCGTATCAAGGACCAGTCCAAGGGGGCGGCGTCGAACAAGATCTACACCGCCGACGACCCGGCCAACGGGCTGCGGATGATCACCGAGAACGTGACCGGAACCGTTCGCAAGGGCTGGTATCCGCTCAATGGGATGCTGTCGCGGGTCCAGGAGAGTTACGCCTCCGAGCTACGGGATGCACGAAACCGCCAGGCGCACATGGAAAGTTTCGACAACGACGACGCACAGCGCATCCTCGACACCGCCGAACGACTACTCAAGGCGATCAACGCGCCCGCCGAGGCCGAGCAGGTCCGCAAGCTGCGCGTCGATCTGCGTCGGGTGGCCGCCGACCGTGAGGACACCAAGGCGGCCCGCCAACTCGATCTCGCGTCGGTGGCCGCCGACAATCTGCCGCCGTGGCGCGAGATCCTCAGCCCGCACCCCGATGTCGCGAGCGACAACTTCAACGCCGCCGAGTTCGCCGCCGACCTCTATACCGTCGCCCAGGGCAAGGAGGCCGGCGAGTACTCCGATCCCGTGCAGTTCTTCGAGCGCACATATCTGACGCACGGCCTGCGCGACCTCATCGACCGCAATGTGCGGCGCCTGGCCGGCGACATGAATGCCTCACCCGTGGTCAACCTGCAAACCAATTTCGGTGGCGGCAAAACGCATTCGATGCTCGCGCTGTGGCATCTCGCATCCGGGCTGGGCAGCATCGAATACCCCGACGACGTCGCCGATCTCGCAAAACCGCTGGATGCGCTGCCCAACGGGGTGCGCCGGGTCGCGCTCGTCGGCAATCAGATGGAGCCCGCCAAGACCGACACCACCGACGGGCGGCCTGGAATCCGCACCATCTGGGGAGAATTGGCGTGGCAGCTCGGCGGCCAGGAGGCCTACGAGATCGTCGCCGATGCCGACCGTGCCTCCACCAATCCCGGTGCGTCCCTGCGGGAACTGTTCGCCCTGTATTCCCCCGCCGTGATCCTCATCGACGAATGGGTGGCGTACGCAAGGCAATTGGTGAATTCGAGCGGGCTGCCCGCCGGCGACTTCGACACCCAGTTCACCTTCGCCCAGACGCTAACCGAAGCGGCCAAGGCCACCAAGGGAATTCAGGTGGTCATCTCCATCCCTGCGTCGTACGACAACCGGCCGGACAGCGACGCAGCCGGTGACGACATCAACGACGAAGAGGTAGGCGGCGAGCATGGGCGCCAAGCGCTCACCCGGCTCAAGTCGATCGTCGGCCGCACCGCCGACCATTGGCTGCCCGCCAACCCGCAGGAGAGCTTCGAGATCGTAAGGCGCCGCATCTTTGCCGCGCCCGACGGTGCGACGCTGGCCAAGATCAGTTCGATCGCCAAGAGCCTCGTCGAGTACTACCGCAGGCATAGCACCGAATTCCCCAGCGAGGCACTCGAACCCGCCTACATCGACCGCATCAAGGCGTCGTATCCGATCCATCCCGAACTGTTCGACCGGCTGTACGAGGATTGGTCGACGCTGCACCGTTTCCAGCGGACCCGCGGCGTGCTGCGGATGATGAACCGCATAGTCGGCACCCTGTGGCGTAGCGAGGACGCCGGGCCGCTGATCATGCCGGGTTCGGTTCCGCTGGATCGGGATTCGGTGACCACCGAGATCACTCAGTATCTGGAGGACAATTTCCGGTCGGTGCTCACCCAGGATGTCGCGGGCGAGGAATCCACCCCGTTCGCCATCGACAAGGAAAGCGAACTGTACGGCAAACGCCGCACCACCCAGCGCCTTGCCCGGTCCGTCTTCATGGGCGCCACCCCCACCCTGCACACCGCACACAAGGGCGTCGACAAGCCGCGAATCTTTCTGGGCACCGCCATTCCCGGCGACGTTCCGGGCAACTTCCATTCCGCGCTCGATCACCTCGCCAACCGCGCCACCTACCTGTACACCGATGCCGGCCGCTATTGGTATGACACGCAGGCAAATACGACCCGCGCCGCCCGCGACCACGCCGCCAACCTCCCCGATGCCGACGTGTGGGCCGAGGTCGCCGAGCGGTTGCAGGCCGCACGCCAGAAGTCACGGGACAGGAGTTTCGTGGGAGTTCATGTCTGCCCCGACGGAACGTCCGACGTCCCCGACGAGGCCGCGACACGCCTGGTGATCGCGCCGCTCAAGTTCACCCACACCGCACGCTCCACGTCGTCGAAGGCGCTGGGGTGGGCCAAGGACCTGCTCGAACACCGGGGTGCGGCCAACCGGGGCTACCGCAACAGTCTCATCGTGCTGGCCGCCGACGACAAGCGCGCCCGCGAGCTCGACGAAGCCGTCCGTGAATTCCTCGCGTGGCGCTACGTTCACCAGAACGCCGACACCCTCGGCCTCGGTGGCCAGCAGACCAGACAGGCCCTGACCCGGATGCAACGCCACGACACCGTCGTCGCCGATCGCCTTCTGGAGACGTACATCTGGGCGATCCTGCCCACACAGGCGCCCGACGCGCCCACCTACACACTCGACACCCTCAACACCGGCGGCACCACCGACGACCTCGTCGCCCGCACCGGCACCAAGATCTCCGACAACAGTCAGCTCGCCACCACCAGGTCGTCGATGCTTATCGGGATGGACCTGTCCGGCCCCATCGCGCCGGTATGGGCATCGGGGCATGTGAGCGTCGGCGACCTGTACAACCTGTACGCCACCTACCCGTATCTCACACGGCTGCGCGACAAGACCGCCCTGACCGACGGGCTGCTGTCGGTGTACAACGACACCTCCTGGAGCGTCAACGGCTTCGCGTTCGCCTACGGCTGGGACGACACCGAGCACGAGTACATCGACCTGCACCTGCCCACCGACGCCGCGACTCCGCAGCTCACCGACTCCACCCTCATCGTCAAACCCGATCTGGCACAGGCACAACGCGAACGCGAAGCCGCCCGCTACGGCCCCGGTGACGACCCCGTCGACGTACCCGGCCCCATCAAGAACACACGCAAACCGGCGGACCCTACCCAGCCCAAGCCAATGGTGACCCGCTACTGGGGCGCTATGACACTGAATCCCGACTTCCCGGCCAAGGACTTCTCCACCGTCCAGCAGGAGATCCTGCACCACCTCGCGGCCACACCGGGCTCCTCTGTAGAGGTCCGCATCGAGATCAGCGCCACCGCACCGTCGGGCTTCGACGAGGCCTGCCAACGAACGGTCCGCGAGAACGGCAACACCCTCGGCTTCGACGAATCCGACTTCGACATCGGCTGACGTCCACAACGTCGCCCAGACACACCGTCGACTATGCGCTCGATCCCGGTTTCCGGGATCAACCGCACAGTCAGGCGGGAACATACTCCGACAACGCTGCCCTCACCGCCTCGTGGCCGATCGCTGCTGCGGCTTCGTAGACGACGTCGGTGAACGCTTCCCGGGACAGGCCGGGGACGGTCGCGCGCAGGAGGCAGTCGAGGGCGCGGGCCCGGCGGAAGGCGGCGAGCTGGCCCGCGGGGTCGTCGTTCTGACGGCAGGTGTGGGCGGTGAACTCGGCGCGGATGCGGGCGGCGTCGAGTTCGATGCGCAGGCCTGTTGGTAGTGCACCGTGGGTTCGCCACTGCGCCAGCGTGTCCCGCACCTCGGCAAGACTGTCGACGCCGGTGCCGTCGACGACCGCCACGATCAGCAGGTTGGTGCAGGCCGCCACGTCACCCTTGTCCAGCGCGTCGACGAGCCCGGTCATCCGGCTTCCGAGATGATCGATTCTACTCACAGTTCCTCCCCGAACTGACAGTTTCACACTTTGAAGTAGGGTGCGGAACTGCCAGTCTAGTGAGGGACGGCGGGTCCAGTCAGTCCAGATCGTCGTGGCGGACCAGCTGGCGGGCGGCTTCGGTGATGGACCCCGACAGCGACGGGTACACCGAGAACGTCTGCGCCAGATCACTCACGGTGAGCTTGTTCTGTACGGCGAGAGCGATCGGCAGGATCAACTCGGATGCGTTGGGGGCCACCGTGACTCCGCCGATGACCACGCCGGTGGCCGGGCGGCAGAAGATCTTGACGAAGCCGCGGCGCAGCCCGCTCATCTTGGCGCGCGGGTTGGTGGCCAGCGGCAGCATCACGGTTCGGGCAGGGTACTCGCCGGCGTCGATCGCCTTCTGCGACACCCCGACACTCGCGATCTCCGGACGCGTAAAGATCGCCGACGCAACGGTTTTCAGTTTGATGGGACTCACACCCTCACCGAGCGCGTGGTACATTGCGATGCGGCCCTGCATGGCGGCCACCGACGCGAGCGGGAAGAGCCCGGTGCAGTCGCCGGCCGCGTACACGCCCGGCACCGACGTGCGCGAGACCCGGTCGACGGTGATGTAGCCACCGCGATCGGTTTCCACACCGGCCTCGTCCAGCCCGAGCGTCTGTGTGTTGGGCACCGAACCGACCGTCATCAGCACATGCGAGCCCACCACCTGCTGACCGTCGGCCAGATACACAGTGACCGAATCACCTTCGTGGACAACCCTATCCGCACGGCCATGCTTGATAAGGTCGACGCCGCGTTCGGCGAGGACGTCTTCGAGGACCAGCGCGGCGTCCTCGTCCTCATGCGGCAGCACCCTGTCGCGGCTGGACACCAGCGTCACCTTGACGCCCAATTCCGTATAAGCGTGCACGAATTCGGCTCCGGTCACACCCGAGCCGATGACGATCAGATGTTCGGGGAGCTCATCGAGGTCGTACAGCTGACGCCAGGTGAGGATCCGCTCACCGTCGGGCTGGGCGTCGGGCAGAATCCTGGGCGAGGCTCCGGTCGCAATCAAAATCACTTCGCCGGAATAGGTTTCGGTTGTTCCGTCGGCCAGCGTCGCGACGACGTTGTGCGAACGCACCCCGGTCTGTGTCGGTTCGAGCCGCGCCGACCCCGACACCAGCCGGACACCCTCGCTGATCAGCCGGGACCTGATGTCGGCGGACTGGGCGAAGGCCAGGTCACGCACCCGCTGATGGATCTGCGACAGCGCCACCGTCGTGTGGTCGGTCTCCAGGCTGATACCGAGGTCCGCGGCCCGGCGGATCTCGGTGCGGATACCGGTCGAGGCGATGAACGTCTTGGACGGGACACAATCCCACAGCACACAGGCGCCGCCGATGCCGTCGGAATCGATCACGGTGATGTCGGCGCCGTACGCCGCCGCGGCCAGCGCCGCCTCGTAGCCGGCCGGTCCCCCACCGATGATCACGATATTGGTCACGTCGTCACTCCTGTTCTGGCCGACAGCATTTCTCACCAGGACAGCGCAGACGCGGTCCGGGCCGGGCTGAGCGTCGGCCGGGCTCCGGGTACCAACTTAGTGGTCGGCACCGGGTGTCCGCGACCGAAACGGCCCGCTCAACACTCCTTACTTCAGCGAACGGTAGTGCCGGCGTCGTTCAACGGTCAGGTGCTCGACGGCATAGCCGAGCATTGTGCGTGGCATCCGGGCCGCGTACTCGTCGAGAAAGCCGATCAGGAAATCACGATCGACACGCTTGCCCACCTCGCGCAGCATCCAGCCGGTCGCCTTCTGTAACAGGTCATCCGGGTAGTCGAGGTAGATCGGGGCGAGTTCAAGAGTCGTCGACGCATCGCCCCGATTGATGAACTCCTGCGTGGCGATGATGGCGATCCGCCGCAGCCACAGATCATTCGGTCCGCCGCCGGTGCTACGCGCGAGTTCGAACAGCAGACCACGCGGACGGTCATACAGCAATCCGCCGAGGATCGGACCCGCGGACGTATCGACGATGTCCCAGTTGTTGATACGTCCTCGATACGCCGCATCCAGGTACCAGCCGCTGATGGCCTCCCGCTCGCCGGTACCACGGCGAAAGCGTTCGGTCGCACCGATCACCGCACACAGCCGATGTTCGTGAAAGGGGGAGTCGATCAGCCTCGTGAGTTCGGTGAGCGGCAGATTCCGGAACGATCGCAGCACCTTACGCTGGTCCGGAACGGTGACGCCGACGAACAGGTCACCCTCCCCGTACTCGCCGGGCCCCGTCTTGAAGAAGCGGGCGCTGCTTGCCGCGCGTTCGGGTGAGGCGATCCGGGACAGCGCGTCCATGACGGCCTGCGCGGTCTGTTCGGGAGCCTGCACCGTCGATGGGGACACAGCCACGACTGTAGATCGTCCCGCAAACCGAACAGGGGCATACGGCCCGGATCACAGTCCTTATCCGACACGTATCCGGCACGGGCCACTAGGATTGGTCGGCGGACCATCGTTGCGTGGTCCGAGGCAGGACGAGGAGCCGGACCCTGGGTGTCGTCAGGGCGCGGGCGGAGAGGACGACGTGCCGACTTACGCGGCGTATGGGTCGAATATGCACCCCGAGCAGATGGCCGAACGGGCACCACATTCGCCCATGTCGGGGACGGGCTGGCTCAACGGCTGGCGGCTCACCTTCGCCGGCGGCGACATCGGCTGGGAGGGTGCCCTCGCGACGGTTGCCGAGGACCGGGACAATCCGGACGCGCGGGTGTTCGTCGTGCTCTACGACGTGACCGGAGAGGACGAGGAGACCCTCGACCGCTGGGAGGGTTCCGAACTCGGGATCCACCGCAAGGTCCGGGCCCGCATCGACACCACCGACGGACCGGTCCTGGCATGGCTGTACGTCATGGACGCCTTCGAGGGCGGCCTGCCGTCGGCGCGGTATCTCGGCGTGATGGCCGAGGCGGCGGAGATCGCGGGAGCTCCCGCCGACTACGTCCAGAACCTACGGCTGCGCGAATCACGCAACGTGGGTCCCGGTTCCGGCGAACTCTAGGTTCACACCCCCAGGACGACGCCCGCGAGCGCCCGCACCCCGACGTCGAGCGCGCGCTCGTCGATGCGGAAGTTGGGGCTGTGCAGGTCGACCTGCGGGCCGAGTCCGTCCCACACCCCGAGACGGCCCATCGCGCCGGGCACGTGTTCGAGGTACCAGGAAAAGTCCTCGCCACCGGGAGACTGCGGGGTGTCGGCGACGGCGTTCGGGCCCACAGCACTGACCGCCGTCGACAACATGGCGATGGCCACCTCGTCGTTGACGACCGGCGGCACACCCCGGAAGTAGTTGAGGTCGTACTGCACCCCGAGCGGGGCGACCAGTTCGCCGATGATGCTGCGCACCAACGGTTCCAGTTCCACCCAGATCTCACGCTCCCCGGTACGGACGGTGCCGCGCAGACGGCCCTCCTGCGGAATGGCGTTCGGAGCGCTGCCCGAATGCACCGAACCCCACGCCATCACGGTCCCCGACCGCGGATCCACCCGCCGCGACAGCACGCCGGGCAGCCCGGTGATGACGGTCCCGATGGCGTAGATCAGGTCGGCGGTCAGGTGCGGCCGCGACGTGTGCCCGCCCTTGGAGTGGAAGGTGATGTCGACGTGGTCGGCGGCCGAGGTCAGCGCTCCGGCCCGCAGACCCACCGACCCGACGGGCAGCCGCGGATCGCAGTGCAGGGCGAAGATCCGGCTCACCCCCGCCAGCACGCCGGCATCGATCGCGTCGAGCGCACCGCCCGGCATCACCTCTTCGGCAGCCTGGAAGATCAGCCGCACACCGACCGGCAGGTCGTCGACACCGGCCAGCAACGCGCCGGTGGCCAGCAGGATCGCCGTGTGGGCGTCGTGACCGCACGCATGGGATACGGCGTCGATAGTGGAACTGAACGGCAGACCGGTGTGTTCGGTGATCGGCAGCGCATCCATGTCGGCACGCAACGCGATCCGGGTGTCGGACTCCGGCCCCAGATCGCATACCGCGCCGGTCCCGAGCGGCAGCCGCCGTGGACTGAGCCCGAGCGCGGTCAGTTCGGCCATCACCAGATCCGTGGTGGCCACCTCCTGCCGCGACAATTCGGGGTGCGCGTGAATCTGCCGCCGCCAGGCAACCAGCTTCTCGCGATTGGCGGCGAGCCAGCCGTCGATCACCGATGAGCTACGCGACGAGCCGGATGGTCCGGTCACAACACTGTCGCCGGGGTGACCACGGCCAGGTCGGCGAGCAGCGGTGCGCGCAGACCCTTCTTGATCACCCCGATGTTGGGTCCGGCGATGTGCTGCCGCTCGGCGGCCACCGCCCGCGCCCGCTCAAGCAGCTGATCCACGGGCACGGCTTCGCCGACGATTCCGGCCGCGGCCGCATCGTGTGCTCCGTACCGGCGGCTAGTCAGCATCGCCTCGGTGGCGGCGGCGTCGCTGAGCCGCGTACGTACCAGCGCGGCCATGCCCCGCGTGAACGGCATCGACAACGCGGCCTCGGGCAGCGACCAGAATCCGCGGTCATCGCGCATGACGCTGTAGTCGGCGCACAGCGCGAGCATCGCCCCGGCACCGAAGGCATGGCCGTTGATCGCCGCGACGGTGTGCACCGGCAGCGTAAGCACCTTGGTGTACAGGGCGTGCACAGTGTCGAGGTAGGCCGGCAGCTGCGCATAGTTGGCGGCGACGTAGTCGGTGTCCAGGCCGTTGGTGAAGAACTTGCCGGTCGCGGTGATCACCAGGCCCTTCGCGTTTGCGGCGGCCTCGTCGAGCAGACCGGTCACGGTCTCGATCCAGTCGAGCCCGAACCGGTTCTCGGGGTTGTCCGGGTCGAGTTCGGCGCCCTCGGTACCCAGGTAGAGCTCGTAGATGTCGCCGTCGGCGTTCAGAAATGGCATGCACAGACAATATCGCCCGGCACGCGCCGTGCCCGTGCGACTCCCGCCCGAACGTGAAGTTGCACGTTCACCGGCATGGGCGATGCCTGTCCGCGGGTCGGCAGACATAATCGGGACATGACAACCGGCGGACCAGCAGATCAGCACGGCAACGGATACCCGGCGTTCCAGGGTGACCAGTCACCGTATTACGGGCAACAGAGCGACGGCTATCAGCAGGGGTTTCCCGGGAGCGGCTATTCCGGTGGGGGCTATCCGGCGCCGGAACGGTCACCCTGGGCGTCGCCGGTTGTACTGGTGGCGGCGGCCGCCGGTGTCCTGCTGGTGGTCGGCGGAATCCTGGCCGCGGTCCTGCTCATTCCGTCCGGCGACGACGACGATCCCATCGCGACTCCCGGCACGAGTATCACCACCCATACCGTCACGTCGTCGCAGGACGGCCAGTCCACGCAGCCGGTCGGCACACAGACGGTGACCCTCACCCCGCCGCCCGGCACGACCACGACGGTCACCGATCGCCCGTCGCCGACCGTCCCCGGCGCCGACTGGCAGGGTTTCACCGACGGCCCCCGGTGCGATGCCGCGAACGATCCCGCGGTGGCCATCTTGCGCACCGCACGTTCACGGGTCATCATCTGCCAGGTCGGCAGTGCGGGTGGCCTGTACTACAAGGGTGTCGCCCCAGAGGGACACAAGCACATCGACTTCCCCACCCAGCAGGGCAAGTACTTCATCGCGCGGTCAGGATCGTACGAGTACTTCGTCACTCCGTCGGGCCTGGTGATCCGAGATGGCGGCAACACCATCGCCGACGAACCCGCCACCGCCTACTGGTCGCGATAGGAGGCATGTGAACGTGACCGGTCAGCCGGTACTCGAGGCCGCCGGCCTCGATGTTGTACGCGGTGGCCGCCTGCTGCTCGATGACGTCAGCATGCGGGTGCTGCCCGGTGAGCATTGGGCGTTGCTCGGGCCCAATGGTGCGGGCAAGTCGACGCTGATGACGCTGCTGGGCGCGCGTGGATTTCCTACCCGAGGCCACGTCGACGTGCTGGGTCACCGGCTTGGCCGCGTCGACATGCGCGCCCTGCGCACCCACATCGGGCACGTCGATCCGCGCTGGCGTATCGACATCCCGCTGTCGGCGCACGAGGTGGTGCTCACCGGGCTGACCAACACCCCCGAACTCGACAACCGGCACGACTACACCGACTCCAAACATGCCCATGCGGATGCGCTGCTGGCGATGCTGGGCATGACCGAGCGGCGGGACTCGTTGTGGCCGTTCATGAGTCAGGGCGAACGAGGACGCACCCTGATCGCCCGGGCATTGATGCCACAGCCTCCGCTACTCCTGCTCGACGAGCCGGCGACCGGCCTCGACCTGGCGGCCCGCGAGAAGCTGCTCGCCGGCATCGACCAGCTACGCGCCGAAGTTCCCACGCTCGCAACGGTTCTGGTGACGCACCACCTGGAGGATTTGCCTGCCAGTACCAGTCACGCACTGCTGCTGCGTGACGGAAAGATCGTCGCCGCCGGCACCGTCGACGAGGCACTCACCTCCAAGACGATCAGCACCTGCTTCGACCACCCCGTCGACGTGCGCCGCACGGCCGGCCGCTGGTCCGCGGTGGCCGTGTAGCCGAACTACCGCCCGAGCCGGCGCCCTACGTTCCTGACCAGCCGAGCCGGCAGACGTGCCGCGATAGCCGCGGCTCCCGTGGTGCGGCGTGGCCGCGGGACGAGCTCGCCCGCGCAGTTCGGGCAGGTTTCCACGCGTTGCGTGCAGTCGTCGCAGTACGTGCATTCGTAGGAGCAGATCCACGCGGGCCCAGCCGGTTCCAGTGCTGCGGCACACAGTTCGCAGGCCGTCTTCATGGTGAGCATCAGCCCACCTCGTAGTTGCCGAGCGCCTTGGCGACCAATGTTCCCGAGGCGGTTCGGATTTCGACCTCGCACGAGGTGACGGTCCGGCCGCTGGACGGTGAACTGATATCGAGAGTTTTCACATCCATAGTGAATGTCACATGCAATATGTATGTCAAGGTACATTCGAGGGCGTGCCACCAGATGTACCCGGACCGACACTCCGGCAAACCCGGGCCCTCGCGACCCGCCGGCGCCTCCTCGATGTCGCGACCCGCTTGTTCTGCGACGACGGGTTCTCGTCGGTCACCACCACCGGCCTGTGCGCGGCTGCGGGCGTGACCCGCGGCGCCCTCTACCACCACTTCGCCAACATGACCGAGGTCATGGAGGCGGTGTTCGGCGACATCGAGGGCCAACTGGTCGACCGCGTCGTCGCCGGACTGTCCGGCGTCGAACCGGCCCGGGCTCAGCTCACCGCACTCGGACCCGTCATCCTCGACGCCCTCGCCGCCGACGATCGCACCACCCGGATCGTGTTCGTCGAAGCGCCGTCCGCCTTGGGCTGGTCACGCTGGCGCTCCCTCGACGGCGGCCGATCACTGACCCTGATCGCCGACATCCTCCGGCGGTGCGCCGACGACGGCGATCTCCGCGACGACGTCGACCCACTCCTGTCCGCCCAGCTACTCCTGGGTGCACTCAACGAAGCAGGCATGTACATCGGAACCCACCACACCACCCACGCCCCCATCGCCCACCAACTCACCATCCTGACTGAAGGCCTCCTTCACCAATAGCCTTCCCGCTCAACGCTTTCCTTGCGCACCAAACGGATCCGCTCAGCGGTGAAAGAAACGGTTGCGCGGGAAGTCAGCGGGGGCCGTATTGGCGGTCGCCGGCGTCGCCCAGGCCGGGGACGATGTAGTAGGCGTCGTTGAGGCCTTCGTCCACTGCGGCGACTACCAGGCGTAACGGGTGGCCGGAGTTTTGCAGAGCGGTGACGCCTTCGGGGGCGGCCACTACGCAGACGGCGGTGATGTTCTGGGCGCCTCGTTCGACCAGCAGGTCGATGGCGTGCAGCATCGAGCCGCCGGTGGCGAGCATCGGGTCGAGTACGAACACCGGGATGTCCGACAGGTCGTCGGGCAGTGATGCCAGATACGGGACCGGTTTGGCCGTCGACTCGTCGCGGGCGATGCCGATGAATCCGAGATTGGCCTCGGGCACCATCGCATGAGCCTGATCGACCATCCCGAGCCCGGCCCGCAGCACCGGGACGAACAGCGGTGGGGCGCTGAGCCGCCGGCCCGTGCACGCAGTGACCGGCGTCTCGATCGGCAGGTCCTCAACCGGTGCCGACGCCAGCGCCTCGTAGACCAGCATCTTCGTCAACGCCGACAACGCCTGCCGGAACTCGGCATTGGTGGTGCGTTTATCACGCAACGTGGTCAGCCGGACGGCCGCGAGCGGGTGACTGACGATCTGCAGATCCATGGGCATCACCTTAGTTCGGACAACACCGCTCCGCGTGGGGGAACACGAACTATTCATCGAACAAAAATTCGATGGAACCAAACGGGCTTCCGCTGCGTCAGACTCCCATGACGAACACCCAGGTTCAGGCCGACCCGGCCGCGATCAGCCGCTTCGCCCAGCAACAGAGCACCATCGCCGGCGAGATCCGCAGCTCCGCTACCAGCACAGACTCGGCTGCGGCCGAACTCGCGCCCACGTTCGGCATCATCGGCGCCGACTTCCTCACCGTCCTCACCGGAGTGCTCGACGCCAAGTCGACGGAGGTCACCGCGATCGCCGACAAACACGCGTCGATCGGCAGCCAGTCGGGGACTGCGGCCGGCACCTATGCCACCACCGACAACAGCGCCGCGCAGACCGTGACGACCAGCGACAATGCCTCCTCCCACGGCTCCACACCTGACAAGGTCACCTCACACGGGGCCACTCCCAACGGGACATCCCCGTCGACCACCACGACATCGACCACCACGACATCGACCACCACGACCACAACGACATCCCCCACTGGAACGACGACGACCGTCACGACCACCAAGGCCGGCGGCGCCGACAAGGAGCTGTCCCTGCGATGATCAACCTGCTGATCGCACCCCTGCACACACTCGTCGATGCCCTCGGCACCGGCGTGCTGCCTGCGGACAATCCGGTCGCGAGGCTGCGCACCACCGCACAGAATCTCGCCGAAGCGGAGAAGAACTCGGCTGCCGCGACGACGACCGTCCTCAAGTCGTGGTCGGGTGACGGCGCCCGGAACATGGCCACTCAGATCAAGGCCACCAGCACCGCCGCAACGACTTTCACCACCGACACCGACTCCATCGTCACCATCGTCGACGACGCCGCGGGCAAGGTCGCCACCGCCGCAAAGCAACTCGACGCACTTGTCGACTCCTTCGGCCGCACCGCATCGACGCTCGGCGGCAACGCCCTGACGGTCGGTGGGCTCACACTCCTGGTGCCCGTCGCGATCGATCACGTCAACCGCGGCATCCAGATCGTCGAAAAGACGCGCACGCAACTGGAATCCGATTCAGCCCGGCTGCGGGCGCTCAGCCGCACAACCACCGAATCCGCCGAAACCCGGACGGGCAGCACACCCACAACCACCCAGACCGCGATCACACCGGCCCGGAACACGACCACACCCGTCACCACCACCAACACCACCCCGACGACACCGACGACGCCGGCAACAACGACGACACCGACGACAACGACGACACCGACGACCGGAACGAACCGTCGGACACCCACGACGACGGCCTCGCAGGACACCCCGACCATCGCGACCGCCGCCCACACCCGCGCCACCGGGTCGGGCATCCCGATCACCCTCCCCGACGGCTCCGTCGCCTACGCACCCAACCAGAAGGCCGCGACCGCCGTCACCGCCGCACTCGGCCGGCAGGGCACCCCGTACGTGTGGGGCGGAACCAGCACGGCCGGATTCGACTGCAGCGGCTTCACCCAGTGGGCCTACCGGCAGGCGGGTGTCGAACTGCCCCGCCTCGCACAGGACCAGGACACCGCCGGCAGGCAGATCTCGCAGGCAGAGCTACAGCCCGGCGACCTGGCCGTCTGGTCCGGCCACGTCGCCATGTACATCGGCAACGGCCAGCTCGTCGAAACCGGCGGCGATCCCGTCGGTGTGACCCCGCTGCGCACCACCAACGCGGGCCAGACCTTCGAGGGCTTCTATCGTGTCACCTGAAAATGCGGGTCGTGACCTACCATGGTGACGCGCTGCCCACCTCTAGCGTTAGGCTTTCTGCTCATGGCCGGAGACATCGTCCCCATCGAACTCGGATTGACCAACGGAAACGTCTTCACCCTCTGGGCGCCACGCTGGCGCGAGGGTGACGACGAGTGGGAAGCCTTCCTCGGGCTCGAGGAGGATCTGTACGGGCTGCCCGGCGTCGCCGAACTGGCGGCGTTCATCAGGTCCGGCGCCGAGAACGACCTCGAGGACCACCCCACCTGGGAAACCCTCAAGCAGGTGTCCGCCGACGAGCTGCTGCCCGACGACCGGCACACCTACGACCTCGTCGGCGTGCCCGAACTCGCCGCCGAAGACCCCACCCCCGAGGTCATCGCCGAGCTCGAGGACGCACTCGAGATCGTCCGCATCCTCGGTGAGGTGTGCGAGCTGAACGTCGTGACCAAGTTCTTCAACGGCAACCCCATCCTGGGCGCGGTCACCACCGGTACCCGCAACTTCGTCGGCCGCGACGGCGTCGACCTGTGGGTGCGGATCGGCCGGCTCATCGCCAAGCACTGGGACGACGTCGTCGACGCCATTGACGGCGTGCTCACCAAGCCGCCCGTCGACCCCGGGGCGGTCGCGGTCGCCGAGGCCGAGCTCGAAGCCGCCGCCTCCGCCGAGGACGAGGACGAACCGGTCGATGACGAACTCGAGCGGGTTGAAAGCGGCGCCGACGACGATGACGCCGCCGAGGACGACGCCGACGATTACGACGACGACAGCCTGTGGGCGCAGGTCGGCATCGACCCCATCCGGATCGTCACCGGCAACGACGAGTACCTGACGTTGCGCTGCTATCTCGGCGACGATCCGGTGTTCCTCGGCGCCGACGGCAAGATTTTCGTGTTCACCTCACCGCGGGTGCTGAGCAAGTTTCTCGCCGACAGCAACGACCACGACCTGCTCGACGTGACCACCTTCGACCGTGTTCGGGTGGAGGCCACCGACGGCTCCCTGGAGTTCGACGTCATCGACGAGAACGTGTACGTGCTCACCGGCCTGGCCACCGACATCGCCGACGGCCCCCGCCGCATCGACCGCAACCAGCTCGACCTCGCCGTCGAACTCTTCACCGACGCAGCCGATTTCGGCGACGACGATACTGTCAGCGAGGCACTGGGTTCGTCCACGCCGCTCGGTTGGTTCGTCGACTACGCCATCAATCCCGACCCCAAGCGGCTCGCGCCCTCGGGTCCGTTCGACAACGAGTCGGAGGCGTGGCGGGCTCTCGAGCACGACTTCGAGGCCCGGCTCATCAAGAAGAACTGAGTCTCAGCCGAGGAGGACGGCGTATCCGGGTTTGATGACCTCGTCGATGATCCGGATGCGTTCGTCGAAATGCAGGAACGACGACTTCATCGCGTTGACGGTGAAGCGTTCCAGATCGGCCCAGCCGTAACCGAAGTGGTCGACGAGCACCTTGAACTCGTTGCTCATGCTGGTGTCGCTCATCAGCCGGTTATCGGTGTTGACGGTGACCCGGAAACGCAGGCGCGCAAGGATATTGAACGGATGCTCGGCCAATGACGGTACCGCGCCGGTCTGTACGTTGGAGCTCGGGCACAACTCCAGCGGAATCCGTTTGTCGCGCACCGTCGCCGCAATGTCCCCGAGCACCGCACCGGCGAAGGAGTGCGCCGCCGGGGTGAGGCCCGGTGGCAGCGTGATGTCGTCGATGACGCGGACGCCGTGGCCGAGCCGGTCGCACCCGCAGTGGGCGAGCGCCTCGTGGATCGACGGCAGCCCGAAGGCCTCACCGGCGTGGATCGTGAACCGGGCGTTATTGGCACGCATGTACTCGAATGCGTCAAGGTGCCGCGTCGGCGGATTGCCGGCCTCCGCGCCGGCGATGTCGAAGCCGACGACGCCGCGTCCGGCGAATCGCACGGCCAGTTCGGCGATCTCGCGCGAGCGCGCGGCGTGGCGCATCGCGGTGACCAGGCAGCGCATGACGATCGGCCGACCCTGCCCGGCCGCGTCCACCTCGCCCTTGGCGAAGCCGGCCAGCACCGACTCCACCACCTCGTCGAGGGTCAGCCCACTCTCCAGATGCTGCTCGGGTGCGAACCGGACCTCCGCGTACACGACGCCGTCTGCCGCCAGGTCTTCGACGCATTCGCGCGCGACCCGTTCGAGGGAGGAAGCGGTCTGCATGACCGCCACCGTGTGCGCGAACGTCTCCAGATACCGTTCGAGCGAACCGCTGTCGGCGGCCTCCCGGAACCACGTCGCCAGCGACTCCGCGTCGTCGGCGGGCAGTTCGGTGTAGCCGCAGTCGCGGGCCAGCTCCAAGACCGTCGCGGGCCGCAACCCGCCGTCGAGGTGATCGTGCAGAAGCGCTTTGGGGGCGAGGGCGAGATTCTGAGGATCGAGTGGTCGGGGCGTCATCTCTCAGACGGTAACGCGATCGAGCACCAGCGGCCGGGTGAGCGGGCGAGAATCCCGATCCGCACCGACCACAGTGGGGCCGATCACGGCCGCACCCTCGAGCGCGGCGACGGCCCCGCCGATAGCCTCGGGCGTCCGGGTGTGCAGGCTGTACAGGGGTGTTCCCGCGACCACCGCGTCACCGGGTTTGGCGTGCAGCACCACACCGGCCTCGGCCTGTACCGCGGCTCCCGGCACGGCCCGGCCCGCACCCAGGCGCCAGGCCGCCACCCCCACCGCATGCGCGTCCAGGCTCATCAGCACACCCGACGACGCTGCCCGCACCACCTCCACGTGTGGGGCGACCGGCAGCGGGGCGTCCGGGTCGCCGCCCTGTGCGGCGATCATCGACCGCCAGGTATCCATCGCCCTGCCGTCGGCCAGGTGGGCGGCGGGGTCGGCGTCGGGCAGACCGGCGACGGCCAGCATCTCCCGCGCCAGCGCGAGAGTGAGTTCGACGACGTCGGCCGGGCCGCCGCCGGCGAGCACCTCCAGAGACTCGGCTACCTCCACCGCGTTGCCCGCGGTCAGCCCCAGCGGCGTGGACATGTCGGTGAGCAGGGCGGTGGTCCGTACCCCGGCGGCGGTGCCGAGTGAGACCATCGTCTCAGCCAGCCGCCGCGCGTCGTCGGACGACGAAAGGAACGCGCCGGAACCGGTTTTCACGTCCAGTACGAGCGCACCGGTTCCCTCGGCGATCTTCTTGCTCATGATCGAACTGGCGAGCAGCGGTATCGATTCGACGGTCCCGGTGACATCACGCAGCGCGTACATCTTGCGATCGGCCGGCGCGAGATCGGCACCCGCCGCGCAGATCACGGCGCCGACCGACTCCAGCTGCGAATGCATCTGCGCCGTCGTGAGATCCGCCCGCCAGCCGCTGATCGACTCCAGTTTGTCGAGGGTTCCCCCGGTGTGCCCGAGTCCGCGCCCGGACAGTTGCGGTACGGCCACCCCGAACGACGCGACGAGCGGCGCGAGTGGCAGGGTGATCTTGTCGCCCACCCCACCCGTCGAATGCTTGTCGACGGTCGCGACCGGCCTGCCGGCGCGGCGCAGGCCGCCGAAGTCCATCCGCGTGCCGCTGTCGATCATCGACCGCGTCCAGGTGACGATCTCCCGATCGGTCATCCCCCGCAGGTAGATTGCCATCAACAGCGCCGACATCTGCTCGTCGGCGACGCCATCGGCACGGGTGTACCGGTCGATGGTCCAGGTGATCTGCTCGTCGGTCAGTTCGCGGCCGTCGCGTTTGTCTGCGATGACCGACACCGCGTCGATGACCGGCGTCACCGGGTGATCCGATCCAAGTCCGCCGGCCCGAACGCGTCGGGCAGCAACTCGCCGAGGGTGCGCGGGGCGTCGGCGTGGTCGACCAGCAGATCGGGCCCGCCGTGTTCCAGGAGCACCTGCCGGCACCGGCCGCACGGCATCAGTGGCGACCCGTCGGCGTCACAGACCGCGACGGCCCGCAGCCGCCCACCGCCGGTGGCCACCAGCTGAGCCACCAGTGTCACCTCGGCGCAGATCGTGAGTCCGTATGAGACATTCTCCACATTGCATCCGAACACCACACGACCGTCGTCGGTGATCGCGGCAGCACCCACCGGGTATCTCGAATACGGTGCGTAAGCCTTGTCGATCATCATCCTTGCGTTGTCGCGCAACGTCTTCCACTCGGCAGTACCGACCATCACAACCTCCTCGACATCACTTCGCGGACCGGATGTGACCAGCCCGACGTCATAGATGACATTGGTAAGGCAAACCTAATTCGAGTTATCTTGTCTCTCAAATGTGTTCGGGTAATTAAACGATGGCCTCAGCATAGGTTTAAAGTCTCATGCATGGGTCGCCCGCAGCTTCGTGAGCAGTCGGCCCAGCCAATC
This sequence comes from uncultured Gordonia sp., assembly GCF_937858515.1. Classification (NCBI taxonomy): domain Bacteria; kingdom Bacillati; phylum Actinomycetota; class Actinomycetes; order Mycobacteriales; family Gordoniaceae; genus Gordonia; species uncultured Gordonia sp. The sequence continues at coordinate 33,321 of NZ_CALLZT010000125.1, forward strand.
CATCGACGGTGTTGGAGGCCAACTTTCCGATGAGCACGCCGACCGAGGTAGCACCAGATCCGGTGCGTAAGCGTTCCCTCTACCGAGGCGATCCAGGCATGTGGTCCTGGGTGTTGCACCGTATTACCGGTGTCACTATTTTCTTCTTCCTGTTCGTTCACGTTCTCGATACCGCGGTCATCCGTATCGACCCGAACAAGTATTCGGAGATCATCGAGACGTACAAGACCCCGATCATCGGCCTGATGGAGATCGGCCTGGTCGCGTGTGTCCTGTTCCACGCCCTCAACGGCCTGCGGTTGATCCTGGTCGACTTCTGGGCCAAGGGACCCAAGTACCAGCGGCAGATGCTGTGGGGCATCCTCGGCCTGTTCGTCGTGCTGTTCGGCGCGATGGCGGTCCGGCTCCTGCAGATCCTCATCGAGCATTCGTTCTAGGAGCCGACGGACATGACCACTTCAGCAAACCCGAAACTGGCCAAGACGCTCGAAAAAGAACACGTCCGGCCGGCCAGCCTCGACAACCCGCGCTCCCCGCGCAAGCCCAAGGGCGGCAACTTCGAGAAGAACGCGTGGATGTTCATGCGCTTCTCCGGCCTGGCGCTGATCATCCTGACCTTCGGCCACATGTTCATCATGCTGGCGTGGGAGGACGGCGTGCACCGCATCGACGCCTCGTACGTCGCCGAGCGGTGGGACTCGCCGTTCTGGCAGATCTGGGATCTGACCATGCTGTGGCTTGCCCAGTTGCACGGTGGTAACGGTGTGCGCACCGTCATCGCCGACTACACCCGCAAGGACTCGACCCGCTTCTGGCTCAATGTCCTTCTGGCCCTGTCGATGCTGCTCGTGCTGGTTCTCGGCACGTACGCCCTTCTCACCTTCGACGTCGCCAGCGTCGACTGACCCTGCGCGTCGGACAAAGGAGACCAAGACTTATGCAGGAACACCGCTACGACGTGCTCATCGTCGGCGCCGGCGGAGCCGGGATGCGTGCGGCCATCGAAGCCGCTCCCCGGGCGCGCACGGCAGTGCTCACCAAGCTCTACCCCACCCGCTCCCACACCGGCGCGGCGCAGGGCGGCATGTGCGCCGCGCTTGCCAACGTCGAGGAGGACAACTGGGAGTGGCACACCTTCGACACCGTCAAGGGCGGCGACTACATCGTCGACCAGGACGCCGCCGAGATCATGGCCAAGGAGGCCATCGACGCGGTGCTCGACCTGGAGAAGATGGGTCTGCCGTTCAACCGCACCCCCGAGGGCCGCATCGATCAGCGCCGCTTCGGCGGACACACCCGCGACCACGGCAAGGCGCCCGTGCGACGGGCCTGTTACGCCGCCGACCGTACCGGCCACATGATCCTGCAGACGCTTTATCAGAACTGCGTCAAGCACGACGTCGAGTTCTTCAACGAGTTCTACGCCCTCGACCTGTGCCTGTCGGAGAACGAGGACGGCGAACTGACCGCGACCGGCATCGTCGCCTACGAGCTGGCCACCGGTGAGATCCACGTCTTCCACGCCAAGTCGATCGTCTTCGCCACCGGCGGTTCGGGACGTATGTACAAGACCACGTCGAATGCGCACACGCTGACCGGCGACGGCATGGGCATCATCTTCCGCAAGGGACTTCCCCTGGAAGACATGGAGTTCCACCAGTTCCATCCGACAGGTCTGGCCGGCCTGGGCATCCTCATCTCCGAGGCGGTCCGCGGTGAGGGCGGCATCCTGCGCAATGTGGACGGCGAGCGATTCATGGAACGCTACGCCCCCACCATCAAGGACCTCGCGCCCCGCGACATCGTCGCTCGCTCGATGGTGCTGGAAGTTCTCGAAGGCCGCGGCGCGGGCCCCAACAAGGACTACGTCTACATCGACGTGACACACCTCGGCGAAGACGTCCTGAACGAAAAGCTGCCCGACATCACCGAGTTCGCGCGCACCTACCTCGGCGTCGACCCGGTCACCGAGTACGTCCCCGTGTACCCGACCTGCCACTACGTCATGGGCGGTATCCCGACCAAGATCAACGGCCAGGTCCTGCGGAACAACGACGAGGTGGTCCACGGACTCTTCGCCGCGGGCGAATGCGCCTGTGTGTCGGTGCACGGCGCCAATCGCCTCGGCACCAACTCGCTGCTCGACATCAACGTCTTCGGCCGTCGTGCCGGTATCGCGGCCGCCGAGTACGCCGCCACCGCCGAGTTCGTCCCGCTGCCCGAGGCCCCGACGGCCATGGTCGACGAGTGGCTCGCCGGAGTGCTCTCCGAGCACGGCAACGAGCGTGTCGCCGACATCCGCAGGGAACTGCAGCAACTGATGGACGACAACGCATCGGTGTTCCGCACCGAAGAGACCCTCACCCGGGCACTCGACGGCGTGCGTGCGCTCAAACAGCGCTACGAGCATGTCCGCGTGCACGACAAGGGCAAACGCTTCAACTCCGACCTCCTCGAAGCCGTCGAGCTCGGCTTCCTCCTGGAAATGGCCGAGGTCACCGTCGTCGGTGCGCTCAATCGCAAGGAATCGCGCGGTGGTCACGCCCGCGAGGACTACCCGAAGCGCGATGACGTGAATTACATGATGCACACGATGGCGTACAAGAAGGGCACCGACCTCATCTCCGACATCGAGTTGGGCTACAAGCCGGTGGTTCAGACTCGCTACGAGCCGATGGAGCGTAAGTACTGATGACCGCAATCCTGGACAACCCCGCCGCACGCTCCGACGAGCCGCCGCTGCCCCCGGTGCCGGCCGAAGCGACCATGATCACGCTGAAGATCTACCGCTTCAACCCGGAGAACCCCGACGCCCAAGGCTTCGAGAGCTTCCGTGTCCCGGCGCTGCCGACCGACCGGTTGCTGAACCTGCTGCTCTACGTGAAGGGCTACCTCGACGGCACCCTGACCTTCCGCCGCAGTTGTGCACACGGCGTGTGCGGTTCGGACGCGATGCGCGTCAACGGCGTCAACCGGCTCGCCTGCAAACTGCTGATGAAGGACTTCCTGCCCAAGGACTCGTCCAAAGAACTGACGATCACCGTCGAACCCATCAAGGGCCTGCCGGTGGAAAAAGATCTCGTCGTCGACATGGAGCCGTTCTTCGACGCGTACCGGGCGATCAAACCGTTCCTGATCACCTCGGGCAACGAGCCGACGTACGAACGCATCCAGAGCCAGACCGACCGCGCGCGTTTCGACGACACCACCAAGTGCATCCTGTGCGCCTGCTGCACCACCAGTTGCCCGATCTTCTGGAACGAGGGCAGCTACTTCGGTCCGGCCGCCATCGTCAACGCGCACCGGTTCATCTTCGACAGCCGCGACGAGGCCGCCGTCGAGCGGCTGGACATCCTCAACGATGTCGACGGCGTGTGGCGCTGCCGTACCACTTTCAACTGCACCGACGCCTGCCCGCGCGGTATCCAGGTGACCCAGGCCATCTCCGAGGTCAAGCGCGCCCTGATGTTCTCGCGCTGACCCCACATCGCTTCAGCCCCAGTGCGGCCCGCGGACCGAAACGTCCGCGGGCCGTTCTGTTTTCGGCATCCGCGTGGAAGTACTTTCAGTTGCCGAGTTCGGCCGGCACGACGCTCAGCGGGAGCGGTTGTTCCACCGTGAATGTGTCGTCGCCGATGACGTGCGCCGTCTCCCGGTATTCGCCGTCGGCGAGCCCCCAGGCCAGTATCGACGGCTCGCCGGGATCGACAACCCAATAGTGTGGGCAGCCTGCGCGCCGGAGACGATCCTTCTTGAGCAGCAGATCGAAACTGCGCGTCGACGGTGAGAGCACCTCGATGGCCAGCAGCGGCGCCGACGGCAGGTCCCGTTCGGTGGTGGCCGAGCGGGACGCGACCAGCAGATCGGGCTGCATCACGGTGTCGTCGGAGAGCGCGACGTCGAACGGCGCCAACAGTACTTCAAGGTCCGCCGGGCAAGACTGCCGCAAAGCGAGGTACAGGTTTCCGACGGCCCGCTGGTGCACGCGCCGGGGTGCCGGACTCACGATGAGTATTCCGTCGATGAGTTCGTACCGGTACCCGTCATCGGGCATCGCATCGAGATCATCGCGCGTCAGATCCCGTCCTCGTGGTAACCCCAACGCTTCGGTCGGCATAGCAGTCATGGTAATTCTCCTCCCAGGTCACGACTACCAGTATCGGCCCGCAACGGCTGATTTTCGGAGACCACTTACCCGGCTGTGGACAACTCGCACAGCTCCGGCGACTCAGTGCCGCACAAGACCCCCGACCACCGCGCCGACAACTGCCCCCGCCGCCAATGCACCGGCGATCACCGACGGCCGCGGCGTCGGGCTGACCGTATACGTCGGCGAAACGACGACGGTTCGTTGCTCGTCCTCTTCGGTCGGCGGCTCGATCTGGTCGACCACCTGGTATGCCTCGTTCCTCGGGTCGGTGGCGCACCAGGCCGTGGCGTACAACAGGATTCGCGATGCCAGGTAGGCGAACACCATGATGCCGATGATCGAGCCGAAGGCCGCACCGGCCGGGCCTCTGGTCACCGATGTCAGGTAGATGCCACCGAAGGTCTTGAGGATCTCGAAGGCCACCGCCATCAGCAGACCGGCCCGCAGGCAACGGCGGAACGGCACTTTCATCAGCGGCAGGCGTGCCTGGACGAAGGTGAACAGCATCCACGACGCACACAACGAGACGGTGATCGACGTTACCCGGATAAGGGTTGCCGCCCAAGGCATGTCGTCGATCATCAGCCACTTCATGCTCTCGTTGAGCAGCCCGCTGCTGCCCAGTGCGCTCAGCGCCATCGTGACGATGAATGCCAGGCCGAGGACCACGAAGGTCAGCAGGTCGCCGAGCTTGGCCAGCACCGCGTTGCGTTTGATGCGGCCGCCCCACATTTCGGTCAGCGCCATCCGCACGCCCGACATCCAGCCGACACCGGTGAACGCGGCACCGAGCAGACCGACCGCACCGACCGTGGCGCGGGAGGAAATCGCCGAATCGATCAGATCGGACACCTGGGAGCCCATGTCGCCGGGCATCTGCTCGACGACCGAGTCCTGGATCTTGTCGAGCCACTCCTGATTGCCCGCCAGGACATAACCGGCGATGGCGAACGCGACCATCAGGACCGGAATGAGCGCCAGGATGCCGGTGAAGGCGATGCTGGCACCGTGCAGGTTTCCGCGGCGTTCGCCGTATCGGGTGACCGTGTCGAGGATGTGTTTGAGCAACGGCCATCGTTGCTGTGCCTCGGCGAACTTCTCCTTCCCCGAGCTCACCGCGCCCTTGGCCGAATCGATCGCAGAACTCATCCCCGATGTCTCCCTCGTCGCGATGCGAGGGAGATGCGCCCTCACACCTTCGGTGCCAGGAAGCCTACTTTGTCATACACAACCTTGAGTGTGTCCGATGCAATCTCGCGCGCGCGTTGTGCTCCCACCGCGAGGATCCCGTCGAGATACGCCGGATCTGCGGTGTATTCGGCGACCCGCCCACGCAAGGGCTCCACGAAATCGGACAGCACCTCGGCGGTGTCGACCTTCAGGTCGCCGTACCCCTTACCCGCGTACTTGGCGACGAGGTCATCGACACCGACGCCGCTGAGCGCGGACTGGATGGTCAGCAGGTTGCTCACACCCGGCTTGTTCTCGCGGTCGAAGCTGATCTCGGCACCGGTGTCGGTGACCGCGGAACGGATCTTCTTGGCCGAGCGGTTCGGGTCGTCGAGCAGATTGATCAGGCCCTTGTCTGTGTCGGCCGACTTGCTCATCTTCGAGGTCGGGTTCTGCAGGTCGTAGATCTTGGCGAACTCGGACACGATGAACGGCTCGGGTACCCGGAGCGCCCGGCCGAACCGCTTGTTGAAGCGTTGCGCAAGATCGCGGGTCAGCTCCAGATGCTGGCGCTGGTCCTCACCCACCGGCACCAGATCCACCTGGAAGGCCAGGATGTCGGCGGCCATCAGGATCGGGTAGGTGAACAGGCCCACGCCGGCCGCGTCCACCCCCTGCTTCGCGGACTTGTCCTTGAACTGGGTCATCCGGCTCGCCTCGCCGAAACCGGTGAGGCACGAGAGCACCCACGTCAGCTGCGCGATCTCGGGAACGTGCGACTGGACGTAGATCGTCGCGCGGCCGGGGTCGACGCCCACCGCCAGCAACTGCGCCACCGCCACCCGGGTGCGCTCACGCAGCACTTTCGGGTCATGCGGCACCGTGATCGCGTGCATGTCGGGGATGAAGTAGAAGGCGTCGAAATCCTCTTGCAGCTGCACCCACTGACGGACCGCCCCGAGGTAATTCCCGAGATGAAAGGAGTCACTGGTCGGCTGGATTCCGGACAGGACCCGCTTGCCGCTGCGGGGTTCGGCTCCTGCGCCGGCGGCGTCTTCACTCGTCATGGGTTCCAGTGTCTCAAAGCCGTTCAACCGGATTATGTCGGCACGTCGTCCTGTCGCGCGCGGGCACGTCAGCCGAAGGTGACGGTCACAGGTGCGTGGTCGGACCAGCGCAGATCGTAGGCGTCGGCCCGGTCGACGACCGCCGCACCCGCCCGCGCCGCCATCGGCGCATTCGCCAGCAGGTAGTCGATGCGCCAGCCCGCGTCGTTGTCGAAGGCCTTACCGCGCCACGACCACCAGCTGTACGGTCCCGCTGCCTGTGGGTGCAGGTCCCGGACGACATCGGACCATCCCGACGCCAGCAGACCCGCGACCCACTCGCGCTCGTGCGGCAGGAATCCGGGGCTCTTGAGGTTGCCCTTCCAGTTCTTGATGTCCGCCTCGGCGGGAGCGATATTCCAGTCGCCACCGACGACCACTCCCCTCGACTGTGCTCCGAGGTGGCCGAGATGGACGCCGAACTCGTCGAGGAAGCGCTTCTTCTCCTCGAACTTGGCCGCGTCCTGCGGGGTGTCGGCGGCACCCTTGGGCAGGTACAGGCTGGCGACGGTCAGCTCGCCTGTACCGGGGTCGGTGAAGTCGGCCTCGACATACCGGCCGAGGCCGTCGAACTCGGTGCTGCCGAATCCGGTCCGCACTGCGACGGGCTCGGTGCGGCTCAACACGCCGACGCCTGCATGCCCTTTCACCGACGACTCGGTCATCGTCAGATGCCAGCCCCTCGCCAGTGCGGGAGCCAGCGCGTCATGGGCCTGCTTGTGCGAGGCCCGGATCTCCTGCAGGAGGATCACATCGGAGGCCGTGTGCGACAACCAGCGCAGCATTCCCTCGTTGCGTTCGTTGCGTTGTTTGACCGCGGCTCGGATGCCGTTGACATTGACCGTGGTGATGACGATGGACACGGCTCCCGAGCCTACGTGCCGACGCGAGGATCACCCACCCCGGACGGCGCGACGAATCACCGCCGGTTCGTTGCGGCGGATCGGCGAACTGCAGGACGGGGCGGGTGGATTCAGCCGGCACGAAAGCCGCAACGGCGACGGACGGCGGCACCATTCCGGAGAGCCACGGTGAGATCGTTCACACAGCTCATGGCGGCGCCGATATCGGCGGCGTTGCAATCGATCTGAGTAGGAGGGTTCTCCTTGCCCCGAATCGGTGTTATATCCTTGTCGCCAGGTCATAAGTATCAGCGCAAAGCCCCGGCTCGCTGATCGGCAACCCTCCATCCGCGGTGGGGTGCTCCGGGTGATGACCGGGTTGGGGGCCGTCAGGCCTCCCGGCAAGCGCGGGTCCGAAGGTCGGACCCCACCAGGGTCTCGCATGGCCCTGCCGACCGTAGAAAGTTGTGTATCACGTCATGTCTGACGCAGCGAATCCAGCGGACAACTGGAGCTTCGAAACCAAGCAGATCCACGTCGGCCAGTCGCCGGATCCGACGACCGGCGCGCGCGTTGCCGATCTACCAGACCACCAGTTATGCCTTCCAGGACACCCAGCACGCCGCGAGCCTGTTCGGCCTGGCCGAGCCCGGCAATATCTACACGCGCATCATGAATCCGACGCAGGACGCGGTGGAACAGCGTCTGGCCGCACTCGAAGGCGGTGTCGCGGCATTGCTGGTGGCCTCGGGCCAGGCAGCCACCACCTACGCGCTGCTCAATGTGGCCGAGGCGGGCAGTCACGTGGTCGCGAGCCCCCGGCTGTACGGCGGAACCTACAACCTGTTCCACTACACGCTGCCCAAGCTGGGTGTGGAAGTCACCTTCGTCGACGATCCCGAGGATCCCGCTTCCTGGCAGGCCGCGGTCCGCGACAACACCCGTGCCTTCTACGGTGAGTCCATCGCCAATCCCGGCAACGAGATCCTCGACATCAAGGGAATCTCGGAAGTGGCCCACACCAACGGCGTGCCGCTGATCGTCGACAACACCGTGGCCACCCCGTACCTGCTCAACCCGCTCGCCCACGGCGCCGACGTCGTGGTCCACTCGGCCACCAAGTACATCGGCGGCCACGGCACCGCGATCGGCGGCGTGATCATCGACGGCGGAACCTTCGACTGGCGGGTGCAGCGCGACGGCACCGACCTGTTCCCCGGATTCACCACCCCCGACCCCAGCTACCACGGCGCCGTGTTCGCCGATCTCGGCGCGCCGGCATACGCGCTGAAGATCCGCGTGCAGTTGCTGCGCGACACGGGTGCGGCGATCTCGCCGTTCAACGCCTTCCTGCTGGCGCAGGGTCTGGAAACGCTGAGCCTGCGCGTCGAGCGCCATGTGGCCAACGCGCAGCGCGTCGCCGCACATCTCAACGATCATCCGCAGGTCACGTCGGTGACGTATGCCGGTCTGTCGGCGTCGCCGTGGTACGAGCGCGGGCAAGAATTGGCTCCCAAGGGGCAGGGCGCTATCGTCGCGTTCGAGATCACCGGCGGAGTCGATGCCGGCAAGCGGTTCGTCGACGCGCTGACGCTGCACAGCCATGTCGCCAACATCGGCGACGTCCGTTCCCTGGTGATCCATCCGGCGTCGACCACCCACAGCCAGTTGACGCCCGAAGAGCAGCTCGCCGCCGGAGTGACCCCCGGATTGGTCCGGCTCGCCGTCGGTATCGAAGGTATCGACGACATCATCGCCGACCTTGAGCAGGGATTCGTCGCGGCCAAGTGAACAGGTGATGCGTGAGAACAAGTGAGCAACTCTTGCCGGTGAGTATTGACCAACCGGTAGCCGAGACCACCGGAGACCTCGACTGGGAGAACACTCCCGACGGGGAGCTGATGTACACCTCGGTGGGGCCGCTCACGCTCGACAACGGCGAGAGACTCGACGACGTGACCCTGGCGTTCCAGCGCTGGGGCACGTTGTCGCCCGCCCGCGACAACGTCGTTCTCACACTGCACGCTCTCACCGGCGACTCACATGTCACCGGGCCCGCGGACGAGAACCATCCGGACGCGGGCTGGTGGGACGGGCTGATCGGTCCCGGTTGCGCCGTCGACACCGGCCAATGGTGCGTCGTCTCGGCCAATGTCCTCGGTGGTTGCCGCGGGTCCACCGGACCGTCATCGATCGCACCGGACGGCCGGCCCTGGGGATCGCGATTCCCGCGGGTCACGATCGGTGACCAGGTGCGGGCCGAACTGGCCCTGATGGACGCGCTCGGCATCGGCCAGGTGGCGTCGGTCCTCGGCGGTTCGATGGGTGGTGCGCGGGCGCTGGAATGGGCTGTCGGACACGCCGACCGGATCCGGTCCGCGCTGGTGCTGGCTGTCGGAGCGCGCGCCACCGCCGATCAGATCGGCATCCAGTCCACCCAGATCACCGCGATCAAGGCCGACCCGGATTGGCAGGGCGGCGACTACTACGGCACCGGCCGGGCCCCCACCACCGGTATGGGTATCGCCCGGCGGATGGCGCACCTGTCCTACCGTGCCGAGGTCGAACTCGATGACCGGTTCGGCAACGACGCACAGGGTTCGGAGAATCCGCTCGCCGACGGCCGATACGCCGTCGAAAGCTACCTCGAACATCAGTCGGCCAAACTGGGCCGGCGATTCGACCCGGGTAGCTACGTCGTACTCACCGATTCGCTCAACACCCACGACGTCGGCCGGGGACGTGGCGGTGTCGAGGCCGCGTTGCGCGGCTGCACGGTACCCGTGGTCGTCGGCGGGATCGACTCGGACCGGCTCTACCCACTGCGCCTGCAGGTGGAGATCGCCGAGAACCTCGGCAATGCCGTCGGCGGACTGCATGTGGTGCGTTCGGACAAGGGCCACGACGGGTTCCTCACCGAGGCCGACGCCATCGGGGACCTGCTACGGTACACGACCGAGATCGCCCGCGCGGGCCGCAGGTAGACTCCTGCCGATGACCACGAATCAGACGAGCGCAAATCAAACGAGCGCGAATCAAGGGGTCGGCAGTCTGTCGGATGTGACGTCCTGGGAGGACCTTCCCGACGGCCAGTTGGCCTACGCCACGCTGGCACCGCTGCCACTCGACAGCGGCGAGGTGTTCGACAACGTGACGATGGCGTTCCAGCGCTGGGGCACGTTGTCAGCGGACCGCGACAACGTGGTCCTCGCGTTGCACGCGCTGACCGGCGATTCCCATGTCACCGGCCCGGCCGATGACGAGCACCCGGCCGGCGGCTGGTGGAGTGAGGTGATCGGCCAAGGGCGTGCCATCGACACCGACGAGTGGTGTGTCATCTCGATGAACATCCTTGGCGGTTGCCAGGGTTCCACCGGACCTTCGTCCATCGCACCCGACGGCAAGGCCTGGGGCTCGCGGTTCCCCAGGATCACGCTGCTCGACCAGGTCCGGGCCGAGGTATGGCTGATGGATCGGCTCGGCATCGACAAGGTCGCGTGTGTGATCGGCGGATCGCTGGGCGGCGCTCGCTCGCTCGAATGGGCCATCGGGTTCCCCGACCGGCTCCGCTCCGCACTGGTACTGGCGATCAGCGCCCGTGCCACCGCGTTCGAGGTCGGTATGCAAACGGCGCAGCTCGCCGCGATCAGAGCCCACCCGGACTGGCAGGGTGGTGACTTCTACGGCACCGGCAGGTCTCCCGCCGCGGCCATGGGTATCGCCCGCAGGCTCGCACATCTGACCTACCGCGGTGAGGCAGAGCTGGACGAACGATTCAGCAATTCACCCCAAACGGGTGAGGACCCCCTCACCGGCGGCCGCTACGCCATCGAAAGCTACCTCGAGTACCAGGCGGAAAAACTGATCGAGCGATTCGATCCCGGCAGCTATGTCCTCCTGACCGAGGTGGCCAATCTCCACGACGTCGGCAGGAATCGGGGCGGGGTCGAGGCGGCGCTGCGTGGCTGTACCGTTCCCGTGGTCATCGGCGGTATCGACTCGGACATGCTGTTTCCCCTGCGCCTGCAGAACGAGCTCGCCGAGGGTCTCGGAAACTCCGTCGGCGGGCTGCATGTGGTGCATTCGGAGAAGGGACACGACGGCTTCCTCACCGAGACCGACGAGGTCGCCGATCTGCTGCGGTACACGGCCGAAGTCGCGCGGCAAACCCGTCCGTAGGACGGGCACAGCCGTCTCCGGACCGGACCGGCGGTCCTAGGGATTCTCCGACGTGCCTTCCGGTTCCGGCACCTCGGTGCCTGACTCCTGGTCGGTGCCCGACGTCGACTCCGCCGTGGGCCCGGCGTCGGCCGGGGCACTGATCTGGTTACCGCTCCCCGAATCCGAGGGCACCTCACCGGCGGTCGGCCCGGACGACGGATCCGAGCCCGGGTCGCTCGGCTCCGGACTCCCCGACGACGGCGTTTCCGGCTTCTCCGGTGAGGATGGTTCCCCGGTCTGTGAGGGTTCCCCGGTCAATGACGGCGGTCTGGTCGTCGACTGTCCCGGGGCCTGCGCTGACGTCTCGGGCCGCAGCGGAGGCGGGACAAGCGTGGTCGTCGGCACACCGTCGTCGGCGGGCGGTGCCGGACGCAGAGTCGTGGTCGACGACGCCTCCGGCGGCGGGAGTTCGATCGTGGCCCAGCCCGGCGTGTCCGTCCACGACGGTTCGGTCCGCGGAACCCTGGAGGACAGCTGCGTCCGCCGTTGTTCGGGTAGGCGCCGGTATGAGCGCGTCGTCGCCCCGACCGCCGACGAACGGTCCATCGACGGTTGCTCGGCCACGGTCGGTGCTTCCACCGGGCCGGGCACTTCACGTCCTGCCAGGGTGGTGCCCACCGCGTACAGGGTCATCAGCACCGCACCGAGGAGCGCGGCCACTACCGCCAGCGGCAGCGGGGACAGCAGCCCGCGGGTGATTCCGCCGCCGATGACCGTCTGTCGCGAGGCGCCCGCCCGGGCTGCCGCGAGCCGTGCGGCACCGACCGCCGACGCCAGCTCCGGCATGGCCGGGATCACCGCGGCTCTGCTCCCATGGCGGGTCACGATCGTCCGTACCGCCGGAATGTTCGCAAGCCCGCCGACCAGGACCACGGCCTCGGGGTCCGCACCCCGCTTCGCCGCGACGGCCAGGGCATCGGCAACGGCACGCCGGGCCCGCGCAACCATCGGTGCGACCGCATCGGCGACCATGCCCTCGGTTACGTCGACCTTGCCGACCCCGGCGACGTGCGGGATCTGCCCCTGTGTGCTGTGTGCCGACTGGGCCGGATCCTCTTTTGCCGTGCGGCAGGCGCTGATCACGTCGCGCAGGCCCGGACCGAATCCCGGGCCGTCGGCGATGTCCGGTTCGGACCGGGTCACCGACCGGGCGATGGCCTCGTCGATGCTGCGGCCGCTGATCGCCCGGGAACGCATGGCCTCCCCGGTGCACAGCGTTGCCGGGTCGACCGTGTACATCGACATTCCGCTGTCGCCGCAATCCACCACGAGGACCGACGAGTACCTGTCGATCTCACCGGTGCCGGACAGGTACTTGGCGATGGCCTCGTCGTCGGCGAAGAGGCGGATCTGCCGACGGGTGCCCGATCCCTTGCCCTCCACAGCGCGACGCCGGGTACCGACGGGGGTGGCCACCCCGATTGCCGTGACATGCAGATCCTGATCGCCGGCCGCGTTGAGCATGATGTCGATACCGGCGTTGACCCGGCCGACGTCGTCGAGACCGTCACGATGGTCGACGTCGATCACTCTGCTGTCCACCACGCTGCGCCCGGACTCGTCGTCGGTCAGCAGGACGTAGTGCACCAGGCCCCGCCCAACCGATACTCCCAGGGCTGTGGAGCCCTGGGATGCGTTTCTGCTGGGTGCTGCTGGAAAAGTGATGGGCGATCTCCCGATCGATTGAAGTAGTTAGCAATCCTACTGTAATGAATCCGTGCCCAACGAGTCGATCGATGTGGCGAGCCACAGTATCGCCACGCCTGCGGAGGCCATCAGCGCCGAATCGAACGCACGCCCTCTGACCTGCAACAATCCGGCACGCTCCGACGGCAGCAAAGCCCGTAGGAGTGAACCGAGTAACAAAGCCGAACCGAGGACGAATACCCCACGCCGCCAGCGATCGAACGTCACGAAGACGGCCGCGAGCAGTGCCGCGAGTAGCACCAGGATGTATGGCAACTCCACCAGCAGCGCCCGCAGCGGGCCCACCCGCTCATGTTCCTCGTCCAGTGCCCCGGTTTCCGAGACTGCGGTGTCCGGGACTGCGGTGTCTGGGGCCACGGCGTCTGGGGCCGCGCTGTCCGAGAGCGTGGCGTCAGGCGACGCGGAGTCAGGGGGCGATGCGTCGGGCGTCGGCGAGGTCATCGGCGTGCGGCGAGTTGCGCTTCGGCCCGTTCGACGACATTCACCAGCAGGAACGCCCTGGTCAACGGCCCAACCCCACCGGGATTGGGCGAGACGGCCCCGGCCACGTCCCACACGTCGGGGGCGACGTCACCGACGAGTCCCTGCTCGTTGCGGCTGACCCCGACGTCGATGACGGCGGCCCCCGGTTTGATCATGTCGGCGGTGATCAGGTGCCCGACTCCCGCCGCGGCGACGACGATGTCGGCCCGCGACACCTCGGCAGCCAGGTCCCGGGTGCCGGTGTGGCAGAGGGTGACGGTCGCGTTCTCGCTGCGGCGGGTCAGCAGCAACCCGATCGGCCTGCCGATGGTGACGCCGCGGCCGACGACGGCCACCCGCGCCCCGTCGAGCGGGATGTCGTAACGGCGCAGCAGGTGGATCACACCGCGCGGGGTGCAGGGCAGCGTCGATTCCTTACCCAGCACGAGCCGTCCCAGGTTGATGGGATGCAGGCCGTCGGCATCCTTGTCGGGGTCGATGCGTTCGAGCGCGGCGTTCTCGTCGAGGTGTTTGGGCAGCGGCAGCTGGACGATGTAACCGGTGCACGCCGGGTCGGCGTTCAACTCGTCGATCGCGTCGTCGAGTTGCTGCTGGGTGATATCGGCGGCCAGGTCCCGGCGGATGGACTCGACACCGATGCGGGCGCAGTCGTTGTGCTTGCCCTTGACGTAGGAGTGCGAGCCGGGGTCGTCGCCGACCAGGATGGTGCCCAGTCCGGGGACGATGCCTTCGGCCCGCAACTTCTCCACCCGCACGCTCAGATCAGTGAAGATCTCGTCGCGGGTGGCCTTACCGTCAAGTCGTATCGCACTCACCCGGCCCATTGTTCCATTACCGCACCGGCACATGCGGCAGGCCGCCGCCCCGGGACGGGCGGCCCGGCCACTAAGCTGACCGGCATCATGTTCCGGATCATGTTTTTTCAGCCTTGCATTCCGCCCAACACCGGCAACGCGATCCGGTTGGCGGCCAACACCGGCTGCGAGCTGCATCTGATCGAGCCGCTCGGTTTCACCATGACCGACGCCCAGGTCAAGCGGGCGGGTCTGGACTATCACGAGATGGCCAATGTCACCGTGCACCCGGATCTGGCCACGGCCTGGGACAGGCTGCGGCCCGAGCGGGTGTTCGCGTTCACCGCACACGCGCGTAGTCGGCACACCGACATCGCGTATCAGCCCGGCGATGTGTTGTTGTTCGGCCCGGAACCGACCGGCCTGCCCGACGACGTCGTGACGGACCCGCACATCACCGGCACCGTGCGCATCCCGATGCTGCCCGACCGCCGCTCGCACAACCTGGCCAATGCCACGAGCATCGCCATCTACGAGGCGTGGCGTCAGAACGATTTCGCGGGTGCGGTGTGAGGATCAGCCGCGGTGATATCCAGTCCGCCCGCGCGCGCATCGCCGGGCGGCTGCGACGAACTCCTGTATTGCGCACCGAGATCGGGACGGTCAACGGCGCGGTCGAGGTGGCACTGAAGCTGGAGTTCACCCAGCTCGGTGGCAGTTTCAAAGTCCGGGGCAGCCTCAATGCGACTCTCCACGCCCAGGAGCAGGGTCTGCTGACCGAGGCCGGGGTGCTGGTCGCCTCCGGTGGGAACGCGGCGATCGGTGCCGCGCATGCGGCGAGGATCGTGGGCGTGCCGTGCACCGTGGTGGTGCCGGAGGCCGCGCCGAGGGTCAAGGTCGCGGCGCTGCGGGATCTGGGCGCGCAGGTGCACCTGGCCGGCGACCGCTACCAGGTGGCCGCCGAGGTAGCCACGTCGATGGCGGATGAGTCGGGTGCCCTGCTGCTGCACGCCTACGACCTGCCCGACATCGTCGCCGGTGCCGGGACGATCGCTCCCGAACTGGCCGCCGATGTCGAGGGCCCGCTGACGATAGTGACCTGTGTGGGCGGCGGCGGACTGATTGCCGGCCTGACCACCGGGATGCGGTCCGGCGATCGGATCGTCGGCGCCGAACCGGTGGGTGCATCGTGCCTGCATCAGGCTCTGGCCGCGGATCACCGGATACCGGCCGAACTCGACAGCATCGCCGCTGATTCGCTGGGCGCCACCGAGGTCGGCGAGATCTGCTGGAACACGGTCGCCGGGCGTGACGACGTGTCGAGCGTCGTGGTGACCGACGATGACATCGTCGCCGCCCGAGCCGCCCTGTGGCACGATCACCGTCTGCTCGTCGAACACGGCACAGCCGCCGCGCTCGCCGCCGTCACCACCGGTCAGGTTGCAACACAACCTGATTCAACAATCTGTGTGGTGCTCTGCGGCGCCAACACCGCCGTCGACCTGTGATCGGATTCAGAACGACGCGTAGGTGACAGCGCCCATCCCGATCCGTTGATTGAGGTCGCCGAGCCTGCGAAGCGCGGATCATGCGACGGCGCGTTCAGTCGATACGAAAACGTTTGGTGCGGGCGGTTGCCCCACCGATCAGGGCCACCTTGCTTTTCGGTACGCCGAGGTGTTTGGCGAGCAGTTCGCCGACCGCCTTGTTGGCCTTGCCCTCGGTGGCGGGTTCACGCACGAAGATCGTGATCGCCCCGTCCTCGTCGGCCTCAACCAGCGGGCCCTTGCTGCTGTTCGGTTTCACTGTGACCACCACGGTCTTCGACATCACTTCCCCGATCGTCGTTATCGTGTCTCACTTGTTCGGCCCTGACCTCGGTACTGTCCCGACTTCAGTGCCAGTCCCGGGAACGGGTTCCCACCCGCAGGTTCATCCGCTGCAGGCGCTCGGCGACCACGGTCACGGCTCCTTCCGCGTTCTGCAGCTTTCCCCGCACCAGCAGCGCAGGTGCCGAGTGCGCCAGGTCGCGATACCGCGACCACAGGCCCACCGAGCACACCACGTTGACCATCCCCGTCTCGTCTTCGAGATTGATGAAGGTCACCCCCGACGCCGTCGCGGGCCGCTGACGATGCGTCACCGCACCGCCGACCAGTACCCGCGCGCCGTCGGCCACCGACAACAGCCGGTCGGCGGGAATCACCCCCATCGCGTCCAGGCGCGGCCGCAGGAACCGCGTCGGGTACAGGTTCGGGGTGATCCCGGTGGCCCACGCATCGGTGGCGGCGAGCTCGATCTCCGACAGTCCCGGAAGCACCGGCGCCGGCACCGACGTCTCCAACCGTAGTTGATCGGCCCGTGCCGCCGCAGCAGCACCCGCCTGCCAGAGTGCCTGACGGCGGCTGAGACCGAAGCAATCGAAAGCGCCCGCACCCGCCAGACCTTCGAGATGCCGGATGTCGAGTTCGGCGCGGCGGGACAGGTCGTCGAGGTCGGTGTAGTCCCCGCCCCGGTCTCGTTCGGCGACGATCCGCCCTGCCACCTCGTCGCCCACCCCGCGCACCGCCGCGAGGCCCAGCCGCAGTTCGGTGCCCGCGTTCTCCAATGTCGCCCACGACAGGGACGCGTTGATGTGTGGCCGGTGCACCCGCACCCCGTGCCGCCGGGCGTCGGCGACCAGCGACTGCGGGGAGTAGAAGCCCATCGGCTGGGCGCGCAGCAATGCGGCGCAGAAAGCCGCCGGATGATGCAGTTTCAGCCACGCCGAATAGAACACCAGCGAGGCGAAGCTCTGCGAATGGCTTTCCGGGAAACCGAAATTGGCGAACGCGGCCATCTTCTCGTAGATGCGGTCGGCGGTCGGTCCGGTGATCTGATGAAGACGTTCCATTCCTTCGTAGAATCGTCCGCGCAGTTCCTCCATGCGCCGGGTTGAACGTTTGGAACCCATCGCCCGGCGCAACTGATCGGCCTGAGCCGCGTCGAATCCGGCGACGTCGACGGCCAATTGCATCAATTGTTCCTGGAACAGCGGCACTCCGAGGGTGCGCTCCAAAGCCTTACGCATCGACGGATGTTCGAAGGTCACCTTCTCTTTTCCGTTGCGCCGCCGGATATACGGATGTACCGAACCACCCTGGATGGGGCCGGGACGGATCAGCGCCACCTCCACGACAAGGTCATAGAAGTTGCGGGGCCGCAGCCGGGGCAGCGTCGCCATCTGTGCCCGTGATTCCACCTGAAAGACACCGACGGAGTCGGCGCGGCACAGCATCTCATAGACAGCGGGTTCGGACAGATCGAGCTTGGCCAGGTCGACGTCGATACCCTTGTGTTCGGCCAGCAGGTCGATGGCGTAGTGCAGTGCCGACAGCATTCCGAGGCCGAGCAGGTCAAACTTGACCAGACCGATTGCGGCACAATCATCCTTGTCCCATTGCAGGATGCTGCGGTTCTCCATCCGCGCCCATTCGGTGGGACACACATCGGCGATGGGCCGGTCGCAGATCACCATGCCGCCGGAGTGGATGCCCAGATGTCTTGGCATACCTCGAATCTCACCGGCCAGCTCGGCAACCTGCGGGGGCGCCTCGTCCGGATCACGGCTCCACGCGTCCTGCTGGCCGGAGGCAAAACCCAACGCCCGGGCCATGTCCCGGATCGCCGACTTTCGCCGGTAGGTGATCACGTTGGCCACCTGGGCGCTGTAGTCGCGACCGTAACGCCGATACACGTACTGGATGGCCTCCTCCCTGCGATCGGATTCGATGTCGACGTCGATGTCGGGCGGACCGTCGCGGGCCGGCGACAGGAACCGCTCGAACAGCAACTTGTTGGCCACCGGATCCACATTGGTGATGCCCAGGGCATAGCAGACCGCCGAGTTGGCGGCGCTCCCCCGGCCCTGGCACAGGATGTCGCTGTCCTTGCAGAAGTCGACGATGTCGGCGACCACCAGAAAGTAGCCGGGAAAGTTCAGCGCGGCGATGATCGCCAGTTCGTGTTCGATCTGGCGGTACGCGTCGGGATGCTGCGCCGGGGTACCGTAGCGCCGCCGCGCCCGCCGCATCGTCAACTCCCGCAGCCACGAGTTCTCGGTGTACCCGTCAGGGACGTCGAAGGGCGGCAGTTGCGGGGCGATCAGGCCGAGTTCGAAAGCGCAGTCGGCGGCGATGCCCACCGCGTTGTCGATGGCCCCGGGATGTCCGGGCAGCAGGCGCATCATCTCGTCGCCACTGCGCAGATGCGCACCACCCACCCCGGGCAGCCAGCCCTCGATGGTGTCGAGGTCGGTTCGGGCGCGGACCGCCGCCACCGCCATCGCCAGGCGTCCGCGGTCCGGTGCGGCGAAGTGCGCGCCGGTGGTGGCCACCGTCGGCACACCGCAGGCCGCGGCGATCGAGGCGAGGGCGGCGTTGCGTTCGTCGTCGTCGGGCAGTCCGGATGCGGTCAGTTCGACGACCACATTGTCGCGGCCGTACCGGTCGATCAGGTTCTGCAGCTCTTCGTGTGCGGCAGACACGCCGGCCCGTTCGAGCGCCCGGCGCACTGCCCCTTTACGACATCCGGTGAGGATCAGCCAGTGACCCGCGGCGACGTCGGGCAGCGCATCGGGTTGATACCGCAGCAGCCCCTTTTCCCCACCCGCCATGTGTGCGGCGGCGATGGTGCGCGAGAGCCGCCGGTACCCTTCGCCACTGCGCGCGATCACCAGCAGGTGCTCGCCCGGCGGGTCGGGCACGCCGGTGCGGGTGGCGTCGCGTTCCAGCGACAGTTCGGCCCCGAACACCGTCGGCATCCCGTATTCGCGGGCAGCCTCGGCAAACCGGACCACCCCGTAGAAGCCGTCATGGTCGGTCAACGCGAGAGCCTTCAGATCCAGTGCCCGCGCCTGCGCGACCATGTCCTCCGGCATCGACGCCCCGTCCAGAAAGCTATAGGCACTGTGCGCGTGCAGTTCGGCATAGGCCACCCTCGACGCGCACTGTTCGACGTCGTCGGCGACAAACGCCCCGCGCTTGCGAGACCAGGCCGGCGAATCGTTCCCATCCCCCGGCACGTAGGTCTCGGCCATCCGGCCACCCGCTTCGGGCGCGCGCCCCGACAGCACCCGCTCCATCTCCGACCAGGTCGGCGGCCCATTGTTCCATCCCACCACCCCAGCATATCGAACACGCTTTCGATTATTGATCAACTATGCAGTACTGATTCCGGGTACCATAGTTCGGTACCAGTAGCACCACATGCCCGCACTGGCAGTCGAACTGACCGACGAACAACACGAGATGATCAAACAGGAAGCCGCGCGTTCGGGAAGAAGCCAGAAAGCCGTTCTGGCCGAAGAAGCCATCGAATCGATCTGGAACAAGCGGGTGGCTCGACTGTCGGCAGATATCGCGAAGAAGTCGGAGAAGCTGAACGAGCTTCTCGCGTGATCTACTATCTGGGCAGGGCCGAGGTTCTCCGGGCAGGTACAGCCTCATCTCGCCGGACCCTTCGAGACCCTTGCTCGTTCCTCGCATCGGCCTCAGGGATCAAGATGACCGACCACAACCTTCTTGATCCCTGAGCACCATCGCACGGCATGAACCGGTCACAGTGATTCATCCACCTTCTTGATCCCTGAGGGCTGTCGCGCGAGCTTGCGAGCCGACCGCGTCTCGAAGGGTCCGGCGAGATAGGGCTCCCAACCCTGGTACCGCCGTACATCCAGAGATGTATGACGGTCATCCCAGCCGGGTGCCGGATTTCGTCATCGGGGCCGATGCGCGCACCGTGAATGCGAAATAGCGTCATTGACATGATAATTCACACGCACACACGACCACGTATCCCCCAGCCCCGGCAACAGCACGCCCCCGCCGTCGTCCTGCGTGAGGTCTCCCGCACCTACGGCGATCCGGCCAATCCGGTGCACGCGCTGCGTGATGTCTCGGTCGACCTGTACCGACAGGAGTTCACCGCGATCATGGGCCCGTCCGGCTCGGGCAAGTCGACGCTGATGAACGTGATCGCCGGACTCGACGAGATCACCGCCGGACAGATCCTGCTGGCAGGCGAGCCGGTCGGCACCCTCGACGACACCGGTCGTACCCTGTTGCGCCGCAAGCATATCGGCTTCATCTTCCAGTCGTTCAACCTGATTCCGACACTGACGGCCAACGAGAACATCAAATTGCCGTTCATCCTGTCCGGAAACCCGATCACCCCCGAACAACAGGCGTGGATCGCCCACCTGATCGGTGTTCTCGGCCTGCGTGAGCGCCTCGATCACCGGCCGGCAGAACTGTCCGGCGGGCAACAGCAGCGGGTCGCCATCGTGCGGGCACTTGCGAACCGTCCGTCGATCATCCTCGCCGACGAACCGACCGGCGCTCTCGATACCCGCACTGCCCGTGAGGTATTGGCGTTGCTGACCACCGCGGCTCACGAATACGGTCAGGGCATCGCGATGGTCACCCACGATCCGGTCGCCGCCTCGTACGCCGACCGGATCCTGATGCTCGCCGACGGGCGGATCGTCGGCGAATACCGGGGGCTCGATCCCCGGCAGATCTCCGAAATCATCATCGGCCTGCAGGAGGCACGACGGTGACAATGACGACAGGGACAACAACGACAGGAGCAGGAGCAGGGACGATGACCGGACTATCGATGACGAATCGGGAAATCACGGCAACCAGCCCGAAACTCACCATCGGATCGCTGCGTGAACTGACGACGGTGGGCGTGGTGTGCGGAATCGGGGCGGCGTACTCCGCGGCGCTGCTGGGTGCCGCCGATCTGCTCGACACCGTCAGCCGGGCCGAGGGCGACGACCCGATCGGCCAGGTGCTCTCCGCGGTGGCATCGGTGTTCATCCTGATCGCCCTGTTCGTGTCGGCGATCGTGATCAGCAACGGCGTCGACACCGTTATCGCGGGCCGTCGCGGACAACTGACGCTGCTCCGGTTGATCGGCGCAAGCGGCCGGCAACTACGGGCCGGACTGGTCCGGGCGGTGGGCGCAGTGGCCGCCGTCGGCGCGGCGGTCGGCATCGCCGTCGGTACCGTTGCCGTCGATATCACCCGAATCATTCTGGTGCACAACGGGAAAATACCGGAGGCCGACTATTCGGCGATCACCGTCATGGTCGTCCCAGCCGCGCTGGCCGTCGTCGGCACCGCCGTCGTGGCCACATTCGTGGGCACCCGTCGCACCCTGGCCTCGGTGGCCGCGCTGCAGACCGTACGGCGCGGCGTGCCGAGGTGGCGTCCCGTAATCGCCGCCGGGACAGCCGCGTTCGGTGCCCTGATCCTGGGTCTGGCCTGCCGGATGGGTGAGAATGGTTCCACAGCAGGATTTTTCGCGGCATTTCTCGGGGCCGCACTGGTATCCGTAGGTTTTCTGATCAGTGCCCCCGTCATCGTTCCGCGCCTGGTATCGGTGTGCGGACGGGCCGTGGGTGCGAGCCCGAGCGCGGTGCTGGCCCGCAAGAACGCGGTCAGCGACCCCACCCGGACCACCCGGTCGGCCGTCGGTCTGCTCATCGGTGTCACCCTGGTCACCTCCATCGCCGCGGGTATGACATCGCTGCACAAGGCGGTCCGGAACAACTGGACCGATCTGACACCCGAGGAGATCGCCACCAACGACAAGATCCTGTCGATCACCACGACCGTGCTCGTCGCCATCATCGCGATCTCGGTGATCATCGCCGCCGTCGGGTTCATCTCGACGATGTCGCTGACAGTGATCTCCCGGACCCGCGAGATCGGCATGCTGCGGGCCATGGGTTTCACCGCACGGCAGGTGCGTTCGATGATCTTCCGCGAGTCCCTGGCGCTCACCGGTACCGCGGTGGTGTGCGGGCTGCTCGCCGGAATCGTGTTCGGCAGCATCGCCTCGCAGTCACTGATCGGCCACCTGTCCTCAGGTATGCCGATCGGGCTGCCGTGGGGCGTGCTGGTGGCGATCATCTCGGGCACCTTCGCACTGGCCGTGGTGGCGTCACTGCCCCCGAGCCGCCGGGCAGTGGCGGTATCACCGGTCGACGCCCTCGCCGTCGCCTGACCAACTACTCGTAGACCCCTTCCACTGTCCAGCCTCCGGATCGGTAGTGCAGCAGCAGTGCCCGGGCGTCGTCGAGTAGGACCTGCGCCCGGGCGCTGACCCCGACACCGTCGATACCGGTGGGCCACGGTCCGGCCCACCACTGCACCGACCATTTCCGGGGTCCGACGATCAGAGCCGGTTCGGCACTGAACGCGCCCCGGGCCGATACCCGCACCGGATCGCCGTCCGGGTCGAGTACCGCGACGGCGGCCGCCGCCATGGTGGCCGGGGCGGGTTGTGGCAGCCGTCCCGGCCACGGGGCCAGCGGATCACCTTGGGGCACAGCGTCTTCGCCCAGCGTTACCAATCTCACCTGTTCCGCCGGGCCCCGACCACCGCTGAGCACGGGGATCTTGACAGCGTCGCCACCGAGCAGCCCCTGCACCCGGGCGAGCGCGGTCCGGGCCCGTTCACTGTCCACCTCCGACTCGGGCAGACCGTACCCGGACAGGGCGTAATGCATTGCGCCGGAACCGATCACCTCCACCGGTTCGAGCCGCAGCATCACGATCGGAGAATCCGGCCGCTGCACGTGACTCCCTCGACCACCGGTGAGCCAGCCGTCGAGCTGCCAGCGGATCCGGCAGGCGATATCGTCGGCGGTCAGTGGTGTCACCGCCCGCCAGGTCCTCGAATGACGCTGCCCCAGTTGGGTCACCGCTTCGACGGTGAGCCGAGTGCAGGACATCGATACCGCGGCCAGCCGGCGATGCAGCTCCTCGGCCAGGCGCCGACCCACGAAGGCGGCGGCGTCGACCCGGTCGATCGGCGGATCGCAGTCGTACTCGATCGCCAGGTCTTCCTGGATGTGTCCGCCCACCGGTCCCCGGGCCGGTGCCGCATTCGCCAGCCGGTGCGCGGCAACGGCATCGGCGGTGAACCTAGTGGCCACATCGCGGATCGGGAACCCGGCGAACGCACCGATCGTGGCGATCCCCAGCCTGCGCAGCAGATCCACCAGTTCAGACCGACCGGGCCCGTCGAAGCAGGGTTCGACGGCCAGCTCCGCAATCGGCAGCGGCGCCAGCCAGGCCGCGTCACCGCCCGGCTCGACGCATTGCCCGCGCCGCGCGGCGAGCACCGCGGTGAACATCTCATCGGCCACCCCGGCCTGCGCCTCGGCACCGCACGCTCCGACGACGTCGGTCAGCCGTTCGGCGATCTTCTGCTCCTCACCGAGGTGGTGGCACAGGGTGTCGGTCAGCGGTATCACCAGCAGCCCCGGCCGCAGGACCTCGACCGTCGGCACCACCGCCATCACCGCAGCCGCGATCGGCTCGTACTGCTGTCCGTCGCGGTTGCCGTCGGCGCCGGTGAGCCCCATCTCCGGGCAGGCCGCCTGCGCCTGCCGTTTCCTCATACCGCGACGCACCCCACTGCGGCGGGCCGACGCCGAACACGCCACCACCCGGTTGGCGTGCAGTACCGCCACCGGCACGTCCGGCGCCAGATCCGCTTCCGCGGCGGCGGCACTCGCCGGCCAGTCCGGGCACCACAGCGCCAAAACCCTTTGTGCCGGCCCCCTCCTAGCCGGCACCCCTTGGCGAACAGCCACCCGCTGGGCCGATGCCTTGTGAAAGGTTGCGCTGCCCATCAGTTGGCCACTTCCAGCACCGGACCGGTTACCTCGGCCAAATGCCCACCGGTGTGCACCAGGCCGACACGCCGTGCCGCCCCGTACCCGTCGGCAACCAGTTCGACGTCGACGCTGCTGCGGCTCCGGCCACGGGTCTGCGCACTGACCCGAAGCCGCATCCCCCCGATCCGGCCCATCCCGCTGCGCCCCACACCGCTACCGGAAATACTGTGGGACAAGCTGTTCCGATATCCGGTTACCTCGGCATCGATACTGGTGCGGGCTCCCGGCCAGTGTCCTCCAGTGACGATCAGCGTCGACGATTGTTTACGTACGCGCCCCATCAGCACCTTGGTCCGGGACGGCGCCACCGAGGCCCCGGCCAGGTTCAGCACAACCACATCCATCCCGTCGAGCAGCACCGAGGCCACCTCCACCGGATCTGCGCCCGGATACGGGATGGTCGCGATCCGGGACAGGTCGGCGCCCAGCTCGACCGCCGACAACAGGCACAACCGCGGCATGCCCACGACGGCGATCCGGCTGCCGGCAGCCGACGCCGAAGCGATCAGCGACAGCAGTACCGACCGCGCACCGTCACAGGCCACCACGACCCCCGCGGCGAGCCCACCGGACGGAAACAGCGGTTCGAGCGCGACAGGCACCGGAATCACCGACACATCCGCCCGCTCCGCCGACGGCCGGTCGGGCTGTCCCGACATGACGGCCAGTTGTCGGCGCAACTGCGCGATGCGCGCCTCGTGACCGGCATCGACCTCGGCCCGCCGCCCGGCCGGCCCACGTTCTGCGATCGTCAGCCCTCGCTCAACCGCCTGCTGGTTACCCATCGTTCCTCCTTGTGCCCAGTGCGTGTCGGGTGCCCGATGTGCCGGGTGCCCGGTGTGGGGTGGCGCGCTACAGGGAAGATGCCGCGCATCCCGGAGCAGTCGTCCCGGGAAACGAAACCTCGTCCAACCCTCATCAAGTCGAACAAGTTTTCGATGAGATCGATCGTAGACCGAGCCTCTGACAATCGCCCGTCAGAGCAGGTCAGAACATACTTTCAGACATATCTGGCCGTCCGGCGCTCAGAACAAGGTGAGCGCCGACGAGAGCTCGGGCGTGGCCACCAGCGCATGCTCTGCCGCGATGGTCATGCCCACTTCGCGGGAGGCCGCGACCCGGCCGCTGCTCGCGGCACCGTACAGCCCTCCGGAATCACCGAGCCCGTACTTGCGGACCAGCGGCGCCATCCGCTCCCGCAACCACGCCGAATACTCCTTGGTGACGTACCCACCCCGCCCGTACAGACTGCGGTAACGCGGGATGAGCCGGGGATGTTCGACGGCCAGCCAGTCGAGGAACCACGGTTTGGTGGCACCGCGCAGATGCAGCGGAAATGCGGTCACACCCGAGGCGCCCGCGTAAGCCAGCGCACGCAGCAGCGCGTCGAGATCGGCGACCGAATCGGACAGGTACGGCAGCACCGGAGCGACCATGACGTGCGGGGCGAATCCGGCGTCGGCGACGTCCCTTATCAGCGCCAGCCTCGCCTTCGGTGACGGCGTGCCCGGTTCGAGTGTCTTCTGCAGTTCGGCGTCGATGACGGCCAGCGAAATACCGATGCTCACCGGCACCCGGCCGGCGGCCTGCCGCAGCAGCGGCAGATCCCGGCGCAGCAGAGTGCCCTTGGTGAGGATCGAGAACGGTGTGGCCGACTCGGCCAGCGCCCCGATCACCCCCGGCATCAGCCGGTACCGGCCCTCGGCCCGCTGATAGGGGTCGGTATTGGTGCCCAGCGCGACCGTCTCCCGGGTCCACGATCGGCGGCGCAGCTCTTTGCGCAGCACCGCGGCCACGTTCAGTTTGACCACGACCTGCGAGTCGAAGTCCACCCCCGCGTCGAGGTCGAGGTACTCGTGGGTGGGCCGGGCAAAGCAGTACCTGCAAGCGTGCGAACAGCCACGGAAGGTGTTGACGGTATGCCGGAACGGCAGTTGTGCCCCCTCGGGCAGCTTGTTGAGCGCACTCTTGGCAAGCACCTCGTGGAAGGTGATGCCGGCGAAATCGGGTGAGCGTACCGACCGAACCAGTCCCGATCGCTGCAGGCCGGGCAAGGCACCGTCGTCGACGGGCACACCGCCCACCGACACCTCTTGATCCGCCCATCGCACCAGGAAAGTCGAACATATGTACGACTCACTGTCAACAGTGGGCACTCAAGGTCCGCGTCACGGCTATTATGCAGCCATGTCATCGGTTGCCGACAACCCCCGCGTGCCAGGTCCGCAGTACCTGGTTGCCGGGCGATACCGCCTGCTGTCCAGGATCGGTGGTGGCGGCATGGGCACGGTGTGGCTGGCCCGCGATCAGCTCCTCGACCGCGAGGTGGCCGTCAAGCAGGTGATCTCCACCGAAGGGCTGAGCGAGGATACCGCCGACACGATCCGTCAGCGCGCGATGCGCGAGGGCAGGATCGCGGCCCGGCTGTCGCACCGCAACGCGATCGCCATGCACGACGTCGCCCTCGACAGCGGTGAGCCGTGGCTGGTGATGGAGTATCTGCCCTCACGCAGCGTCGCGCAGATCTTGCACGCCACCGGCACCATCGATGTCGCCCAGTCGGCACAGATCGGCGCGCAGGTGGCCGACGCGATGGTCGACGCACACGCCGCCGGCATCATCCACCGCGACATCAAACCGGGCAACATCCTGATCGCCAACACCGGCCGCAACGCGGGTCTGGTCAAGATCACCGACTTCGGAATCTCGCACGCCAAGGACGATGTCACCCTCACCCAGACCGGCATCGTCACCGGTACACCCGCCTATTTCGCGCCGGAGGTGGCCCGTGGCCAGCTTCCGTCCGAGGCGTCGGACGTGTACTCACTCGGCGCCACCATCTACACGATGCTCGAGGGGCTGCCGCCGTTCGGTGTCGACGAGAACTCCCTCGCGCTGCTGCACAAGGTGGCCCGCGCCAAGATCAATCCGATCACCAAAGCCGGTGCGCTCGAACCGATCCTGCGTAAGCTCCTGGAACCGGCACCGGCCCGCAGGCCCACGATGGCGCAGGCCCGTGACGAGCTGGCCGCGGTCGCGGCCGCCGCCACCCACACCAGCAGGGATCAGGTCCTCACCGGCGTCCTCACCAAAAAGGATGGGGCGCTGCCGATCTGGATGCAGAAGCCACGTACTCAGACCGCGGCCACAGCACCGGTGACCAGGAATTCGCCGAGCAACCAACCAGGAACTGGCGGCGTGGGCACAATCCCGCCCGGAACCCGCCCGCTCCCGTCGACGGCCAACAGCACCGATTCGGCCTACGCACCGACGATGTCGTCGGATCGTCTGCGCTTCCCCACCCACGGACACGTCGGCGGCTCCAACCGGATGACCGGCGCATTCCCCGAACCCCGGCCACAGCCGCAGAGTTCGACCACCGCCCTGGCCCTGTCGGTGTTCGCCTTCTTCGTCGTCCTGGCCGGCGTGGCGATCCTCCTGATCGCCCTTCTCAAGTAGCTTTCCGGCTAGGGCGTGCCTCCCATATCCACTGTGCGGTATCGGCGGATCCACTGTGCGGCTGGCAAGGCGGAGGAGAGAGCGGTAGCGGCGCTACCGTGCCGGGCGAGCGCAGCGACGGGATAGTTGATCGACGACAACGCAGCCAGGCGTGCAGCGGGCCGTCGAGACCGTGCAAAGGGATATGGGAGACATGCCCTAACCGATCACGTGATCGACGTCGGGTGCCCCCTGCACGAAGCGGGCACTCCACTTGTTGATCTCGGCGGCGGTAGCCTGCTCGATACGAGCCTTGATCACGTCATCAAGCTCACCGAACTTGAGCGAAAGCATGTCGATCAGCAACCCGGCCCGCCCGCGCGCCTCCCCGCGGGCCTCTCCTCGCGCCTCCAGTTGTTCCGCTGTGGTCATCGCAGCCTCCTCGGTCTCAGGCCCCAACGTGCCGGCGAAACGAATCAGACGGTCGGCCGGTGTGAGACTGACCCTCAAAATATACGTGAAAATCAGAACCATCGACCACCCGGCGCCGATAAACTTGGCCGATGACCAACGAGATCCGCGTCCTTGCCTTCGACACATTCGGTACCGTCACCGACTGGTTCACCGGAATTTCCGGTGCGGTCGCAGCGGCCGCCCCCGGCGTCGACACCGCCGAGTTCGCGTGGCGCTGGCGCGGCAAGTACGCCCCGATCCTGGCCCGCGTGGAGTCCGGTGACCTGCCGTGGCGCGGCCTCGACGACCTGCAGACCGAGACATTGCACGAGGTGGCCGCCGACTTGGGCCTCACCATCGCCGACGACGACGCCCTGCGACTGGTGCGGGCGTGGCGCGAGATCCCCGGCTGGCCCGACGCCGCCGATGGCCTGGCACGGCTGCGCACCCGGTTCACGGTGTGCGCGTTGAGCAACGGCAGTGTCGCGATGCTGACCGAGATGTCCAAACGCAATGGTTTCGGCTGGGATTTCATCGGCGGTTCGGATCTGTGGCGCCACTACAAGCCCGCCCGCGAAGTCTATTGCGGATTAGCCGAACTCATGGAAGTCGAGCCCGGCCAGGTACTGATGGTGGCCACCCATCAGTCCGATCTCGACGCCGCCCGCGGATTCGGTTTGCGCACGGCGTTCGTCGAACGTCCGCAGGAATGGGGCGGTGTGCTCAAGGACGATTCGGGTTCACCGCACAATGACTTTCACGCCAAGGATCTGAATGACCTTGCTGCGCAGCTTATCCCGATGTGACGCGCTGCCCAGTCCACACCAGTCCGTCTTCATAGGTACATCCACTCTTCAATAGTCAGACCCGAAGAATTCCACCACGGACAGGATAGTAAAGTCGACATCAGCGATACTATATAAAGACCTTGCACATCGATGAGAATCGTCTCAAATATTCCGTCCATCAACGATCCTGATCGCCAGAGAGAGTTCCTCAAGATCAAATAATTCACGCATCACCTGCGCGCGGTCATCGGCGGTAAAGAAGCCTGATGGAAGCCCAATCGTCAGCGGACGCCGTCCTGTCACTTCGAAGAACGCTCGCAACATAAGAATACCCAGGACCTTCGAGCGAACATCGCCCTGCGTGACGAGTTCCCAGGCATCGTCAGGATCCGACCATCTTCCCGGACGAAGTATCACCCGCGCATCGTCCCAGTCACACATGAGATACTGCGCCCGTACATATACGACGATCCCATCCGTGAGGCCGTGTCCATCAATATTTCGGGATAGCTGGTCGCATAGCTCTGCGACGAGCTGATCGACGGATGATCGCAGTTTTTCGATATCGACGGGCAGTTCTGACCTCGTGACGTCAAAGACCACAAGGTCATGAGACCAAACCTTGGCACGCATCCCCCAGGTTCCCGGGAACTCCTCAACCCAAATCGAAGTCACCATCCGCAGGATTACCTTGGAATATACGTCCGGGAAATGCCCACGAAGCACGAGAATATACAACGTGGCCAGCATATCCTCGCGAATGTCCGATATCGCTCTGCCCTTGACCCCACCCAATATCGCAATCAGCGCCAGTACATACTCGCCACCAGTTACCAGGTACGGAACACCACTGACATTCATTTCAGGGTGCAGACCACCGGAAACAAGTTCACGTGCGAGTTCAGCGATGAGATTCGACCGATCCGGCGCATTGATGGAAACTTTGTCTACGCCAGAATACGGTACCACCGTAGGTAGCCGACTTCCGTCCAGGTGCTCAACGACGACAACGCTCGTCCCACGGACTTCACTCCGCCGAACCTTGAGGATTCCTTCCACAGTTGAGGATCGACCGGTCGCATTTGCCACCGCTTCCTGGCTGATCATATCGGACGTCAAAGGCTGGTCGAACACAGGAAACACTGTACAGCCCGGAACGGTACTGCCATGGTCATGCCGAGGAGTGGGAAGAAGCGATCGCTTGGCGATCGCAGCCATAGCTCGTGAGTCGCTGAGTAATTCTTCCACCAGTCGCGGTACCACAACCTCATTGATTGATTCGTCTCGAAGGTTCGAACTATACTCTTGCGCACCATGATCAATCGAATCACCACGAACGCAGGAACCCGAGGAATAGTACTGTTCCACATAGTCGAAGACGGATATCAAAGATGCCTCCGGGCCGACGAATCGCGAAAGGTCCTCTGCCGCCACACGTGGGTGAATCCCCGATCGCCACAGGATATCGGCGGCATTCGATTCCACGAATAGCGAGGCAACCGCCCGTGCCCACAACCTCGGTACTCGCTGGATACTCGACACAGCGATGACCGCGGGACGCAGTTGAAAACTACCATCCGTACTATAGCCGGGAGGTGCGCATTCAGTGCGGATGAACTCACCGGCGAGGAGCACACTCATGAATCGCCGGCGATTGTACGTGCCCAGGTCCGCCTCCCATACACCCGGCTCGATGAATCGAATCGGGTACTTGCGGCGGCGCGCGTGGAACTCAGCGAGCTCACGCAGCCTGCCGACGTACATTTCCAGTTTGAGACATTGATGTTCCTCGCCTCCAAGCACAGCCAGAAGCCGATCCTGCTCCAGGTTGTGCTCGCTCGAGACACTCCAATCGCGGTTCACAGAGAACAGATGTTTCGCGCCATTACAGGTAACTGTCACAGCAACTGGCCGCCGCAGTACATGTGGATACTTGCACAGGGCCATCAGCTGACACCAATCTGACATTGGCTGGTTTGGTGTAGTGGCCGCGATCTCATAGTGCCTCATCGACACATTCGACGCGGATAGCCCACTCCGGGGTGGCCGGTGGTGCACCACTCCGGGAGTCGAGAAGTACTGCAACGAGGGTTGTTCCGGCGATCGGTTGGGCCGGCCACGGTGTGCAACCGTCGGTGAACACAATGACGACCTCCGGGCGCGGCCGTTGTGCCGCGACCGCGGCGATGCCGACGGTCATGTCGGTTCCGCCGCCGCCGAACAGGTCGATGTCGGTGGCGCGACGGACTCGCCTCAGGTTGTAGGCGGACGTGTCGACCGACACCGCGATCAGACCTCGCTCGGAGATCTGCAGCGTGGACACGATGTTGTCGAGTTCGGTGAGGGCCTGCCCCAACATCCGTTCGTCGACGCTGCCGGAGGTGTCGATGACGACGGCTATCTCAGGGATGACTCGCTGTCTACTGGGCAGGACGATGTTCGGCGCGGTGGCGGTTCGTCGGGATAGGCGTCGATAGGTGTAGTCGCCACCGCCGGTCGCCGTGGTGACCGCACCGCGGACCGCCGCACCGAGGATCTGCTGCCACGGCACCACCGGATTGACGATCTCCTCGGCCCACCGGGCAAGCGCGATATAGCCGCCGGTTCCACGACCGTGCGCGCTCCGCAGGAATGCGGTTGCCACGTCTCTCCGGATCAGCTCACCGTCGACACGACTGACCTGGGGCAGGTCCGTTGTCCGTGGGCTCTCGTAGGAACGGGAAATCCCGTCGGCACCGCTGCCGCATTCATCGAGCCCGCAAGAATCTGCTCCAGGCGCAGAGTCGCCGGCGAGCTGTTCGAAGCGGGTTTCGACGGTGATCTGCGTATCGTTCCGGATGAGCCGGATATGACAGGGGCGCAGTCCGGCGGGGTCTGTGAACTCCCCCACGGCCTCGTCCGCCGCCCGGCGCCACCGCGATGCGCTTGACTCACTCACCCCACAGCCACGGGCCCGGTCGGCGTGCCGGTTGATTAGGTGCCACACCAGGTGCGCAAGTTCCCGGCCGACATCGGGCACCGACGCCGCGGCGAGCCATTCCGGGTTCATGTAAAGGCGCCAGCCTTCGTCGACAGTCATCCGAAGTACGTCGTCGCTGGGTGTGGGAATCAGGGCGTACAGTGCCCGTGCCAGGTAGGGCTGATTGCGCGGACCGTCCGGTGAGCGGGTGCCCGAGCGTCCGGCACTGATCACCCACAGCCGGGCGGCGGTCAGTTTGTTGTCGTCGAACATCACAGCAGCCCAGCCTGTTTCAGGACAGGAGCGAAAACGGAGATCTCTTTGGGCACCGTCGCCGACATCGGTCGGCTCCCGGGCGCCACGAGAGCACGCACCGCAGGAACGGCCGGATCGATACTCACCTGCGCCGCGGCCTGGCAGCACAGCCGCATCGCCGCCGTCCAGCGGTCGTCGGTGACATTCTGTTCCACCGCGGCAACAACGGACTGCAAGACGACGTATACGCGGTCGGCACGCACATCGGAGAAGCTGATCGATTCGCGGCCGTCTAGCAGCGCGTCCGGGTCGGGCAGGTCGAGATTCTCGCGCCACGACAGGTACTCGTACGCGGTGGCCTCGCCGATCGCCCCGGTCACCACGAGCGAGGCGACGTCGTCGGAGCAGCCCACGTGCCGGGCCAGCGCAGCCAGGGTCGCGGCGAACTCCCACGTCCGGGGTGTCGGAAACGCGCGTGACCGGGATGCGTGGTCTTTCGGTATGACGCTGAGCTGGTTGCGGCGGGCCCGCAGGAAGCCCGCGACCGACGCCATCTCCCGTGCGACCGCACCCCGGAAATCGTCCGGCAACACCCACGTCAGCAGCGCGGGCCACCGGCCGGTCACCGAACCCTGTGCGAACACCTCGACGGACATCGCGAAGTCCAGATGTACGAAGCGTGATGCGGTGGGCGCGGCCAGATCCCAGCCGGCGGCAGCCACATCGACCGGGTTGGCGGCGGCGACGAACGTCACCGAATCCGGCAATTGCAGATTGCCGACCTGCCCATGCGTGAGGATGCGCAACGCAGCTGCCTGCAGGGACGGCTGGGCGGTGCTGAACTCGTCGAAGAAGCAAATCGACGGCCCGTCGTGGTCGGCGAGACGCCGCGCCCACGCCGGTGCGGCGAGCACCACGTCACCGGCCGGCGAGACGACGGGCAGCCCGGCGAGATCGGACGGTTCGCTCTGGCTGAGGATGACCGTTTCCACATGCCATCCGCGCTCGGTCACCGATTCGATCATCGACGTCTTACCCTCACCCGGATTGCCCCACAGGATCACCGGGATCCGCGCGGACACGCACAGCCCGAGTGCGTCGAGGGTGTTCTGGTAGGCCTCTGTCGTCATGCCGGGCAACGTACCGGCCGGGTACGACATGCCCGGTCACGGTCGCTAGCCGATGTGGCGGGTGGCGGCCCAGCGGGTGAGGGCGTTTCGGTTGGACTGCTGGGTTTTTCGCAGGACGTTGGAGGCGTGGGTTTCGACCGTCTTGATGGAGATGAACAGTTCTTCGGCGATCTCGCGGTAGGTGTAGCCGCGGGCCAGCAGGCGCAGTACCTCCATCTCGCGGCGGGTCAGCGAGTCGAGTTCGGGGTCGAGGGCGGGTTCGGGGACCGAGGATCGGCCGGTGAACGAGTCGAGCACGAAACCGGCCAGGCGTGGGCTGAACACGGCGTCGCCGTCGGCGACCCGACGAACCGCGTCGGCCAGTTCGGCGCCGTCGATGGTTTTGGTGACGTAGCCGCGCGCGCCGGCGCGGATGGTGGCGATGACGTCCTCGGCGGCGTCGGAGACGCTGAGCGCCAGGAACACCGGGGCGTCCTCTCCCAGCCGGTCCCGAACGCCGCGCAGCACCGCGACGCCACCGCCGCCGGGCATGTGCACATCGAGCAGCACCACGTCGGGACGCGAGGCGACGATGCGGTCGATCGACTCGGGTACCGTGCCCGCCTCACCGGCGATGCTCAGGCCGTTCTCACCGGCCAGTTCGGCGCGGACCCCGGACCGGAACACCGCGTGGTCGTCGACGAGGAACACCGTGCACACGCCGTCGGTATCGCTCAAGGTCACCGGCCACCTTCCTGCTGCGCGGCGGTCGATGCCACCGCACTGTCGTCGTCCACTCCACCCCGGTCATCGGGGTTCCGGGGCATTCTCAGCACCACATTGGTACCGCGGCCCGGCGCCGAGTCGATGGTCGCCGACCCGCCGAAACGGTCCATCCGGCCACGCACCGACCGTACGAGGCCCTGCCGATCGGTGTCCACCGTATCCGGATCGAAGCCGACACCGCGGTCACGGATGAACACTTCGACCTCGTCGTCGGTGACCTCGCAATACACCGACACCTTGCGCTGGCCCGAATGCTTGGCGGCGTTGATCAGCGCCTCCCGTGCCGCCGACGCCAACCCCGCCCAGCGTCGGCGCTGCTCGGCTCCGGGTTCGTCGTCGGGGCTCAGGTCGCCGACGGTGATCACGTCGACCTCGATACCGTAGTCGTCCTCGACCTCACCGCATACACTCGTCAGGGTGGCGGCCAGCGAACTGCCGTGCTGGGCGGGATCGCCGAACAGCCAGCCGCGCAGTTCCCGTTCCTGGCTGCGTGCCAGGCGCACCACCTCGTCGGGTTTGGCGGCCTTCTTCTGGATCAGCGCAAGGGTCTGCAGCACCGAATCGTGCAGGTGGGAGGCGATTTCCTCACGTTCGGCGTCCCGGATGCGGGCGGCCCGTTCCTCGCCCAGTGCCCGCCACAATCGCATCCACAGCGGCACCGTCAGCATCACCACACCGGCCAGCGTCACCCCGACGGCCAGCAGCGTCGTCGACAGTCTGCCCACGTCGGGATCACCGACCAGAACGACGACGGCCAGTCCGCCGACGACCGCCGCCGCGCCGCCGGCAAGCCGCGCCCACGTGCGCCAGGTACCGCGGCTGGTGACGGGTGCGTCGAACTCCCGCCACACCACCCCGGCGCCGACGAGCACCACCAGGAACGGCAGCAGGTTGGCCAGCGGCGTGCCGGCCGCGGCGATGCCGACGAGAAGAGACACGACCATGCCCACCAAAGCGAGCCCGTAGGCCTGCCTACGTTCGGCGGGCGAGGACCTGTCGGTGTCGTCGCCGATCGGGCACAGGAACCACAGCAGCACATATGCGGCCACACCGGCACCGGCGAGGGCGCCGAGCAGAACGAACACCACCCGGACACGGAACACGTCGACGTCCAGGTGATCGGCCAGACCCCCGGCCACCCCACCGATGACCCGGCCACCGTTGCGCCGGACCACTTTCGGGGGACCACCGGGGTCGCTTTCCGGCGACGAACCGGCGGCTACGGGGATCGGCTGAGATCCGACGCCGCGGGGCGGCCCAGATCCGACGCCGCGGGGCGGCCCAGATCCGACGCCGCGGGGCTGCTCAGATCCCGGGACACGGGGCGTCCAGGACGCAGCCGGTGGCTCGGCCCGGACGGCGCGCCGTGCACGATATCTGCGGCGAATCACATCTTCGATACTGGCACGATCGGACTTCCCGGCACATCAGGGACGATCTCAGGGTGTTACCCGATTCCCGCGATCGCCAGGCGCCGACAGTATTGATGCCATGGACACCAAGCAGTTCGAACAGATGTGGGTCACCCGACCGGTGCGCCCCGCCGACCGCACGGTCGCGGGCGTCTGTTCCGGGATCGGCGCACGCTACCGGATCGACCCCACGCTGGTGAGGGTCGCCTTCATCGTCGCCACATTGTTCGGCGGCAGCGGCATCCTTCTCTACGTCGTGGCCTGGCTGACGTTTCCCGGCACGAGCGGACGATCCAAGATCGGCGGCCGCAGCGGCCGATACCGCCCCGGCAGGCCGCGCGGGCGTGGCCGCCACAACCTGATTCTTCTGGTGATGATCCTGTTGGCGATCCACACCGTATCCGGATTCGGTTCGCAGACATGGGGTTCGGGTGGATTGATGGGTACGATCCTGATGCTGGCCGGCTGGTGGCTGCTGTACCGCCGCACCCCGGCAGCACCACCCGGCACCGGCGCCGACAACTATCACGCCCCCCTTCCCGTACCGGCCGCCATGACCGCGCACTCCTTTCAGCGCTGGACTCCGCGCGACATGACCGAAGGGCACATCCCCGCGGGATACGCACCGTCGGCCGCAGCGCTGCACCCGGCCGGCGGCCCGATCTCGGGTTTCACGCCCGCCGCACACGCATCACCCGCGCCCGCCGCCGCTGCTCGGGCGCCATGGTCCCCGACCGGAACACCGGTCCCGGCGGGACCGGCGTCGCCAGTCGCGACCGACCCCGGACTCACGCCCCCGGTACCGCCGTCCTGGGATCCGCTCGGGGCCGCACCGTTCGCCTGGGATCTTCCCGAACCGGCGACACCCGAGCAGGATTCACCGGATACCGGCCGCTCGCCGTGGACGCCGATGGTGCTCGGTGTGGCGATCCTCGCCGCGGCCGGCGGTATCGCGGCCAACCTCGCCGGCGCCGAGTGGTTCAGTCCACTGCGGATCGCGGCGCTGGCGCTGGCGGTGATCGGGGTGGGCCTGACCGCTTCGGCACTGCGCCGGCGACCGGCCGGCGCGCACGCCACGGGCCTGGCGACGATCGCCCTCGTCCTCGGCGCAGGCCTGGTGCTGGCTGCGGCCGTCGACACACAGTGGCAGAAGCTGCCCGGCGGCGGGGTCGGCGAGCGCACGTGGAAACCGCAGAGCGAGAACGATATCCGCCCCGAATACTCGTTCACCGTCGGCAACGGCATGCTGGATCTGACCGGTGTGACACTGACCGAGGACCGCAAGGTCAGCGTCCGCGGCGGTATCGGCGAGATCGAGATCAAGGTCCCGCGGGACATGGCCGTCGACGTCACCTGCTCGGCAGGCGTCGGCGACACGACATGCCCCGACGGGCTGTCCAAGGGCGACAGCCGCCCCGGCAGTCCTGTCCTGACGATCGACGCCCAGGTCAATCTCGGCGATGTGGAGGTACGGCGATGACCGGCAACACCCCGCGCAGCGACGCCGCACAACCCGGTGACATCCAGAGCAGGGACATCCAGAGCAGGGACCCTCGACGCCGGGCACCCGGCTACGTGATCATCGGTCTCAGCGCGATCGCGGTGGCGGCGTGGGTGCTCGCCGGCTCCCCCGCCATCGATGACGCCGCCACGGTCGGCAAGATCGCGGTCGGCGCCTGCCTGCTGCTCGGCATCACTCTCATCGCGACGGGCGCGCGCAAGTCGACTCCCCGCAGGTGATGGCACCGGCCTGATATCCGGCAAATCGCTAGTTAGGCCTACCTAATCTCTCTGCTACCCTCCCTGAGGGCACTGACACTACTTCTTGGCCGGGCACCGGGTGCCCGGCCAAGAGCATGTGAGGGAGAACTTGATGAAGATCGCCGAGATCATGCCGCTCACCCCTTTGCAGGAGGGGTTGCTCTACGCATCGACTCTCTCGGATGCGGGTCCCGATCCGTACACGGTGCAGGCAGATCTCGGTATCGAAGGCGATCTCGATCCGCGGCTGCTACGCCGCAGCACCCAGGCCGTCCTGGACCGGCATCCCAACCTGCGCACCGCATTTCGTCGCCGTAAGAACGGCATGCCGGTGGCGCTGGTACTCGACGGTGCCGAGGTCGGCTGGACCGAACACGATCTGACCGCGCTGCCGCCGGACGTCGCACACGGGCGCTGGTGCGAGCTGCGTGCAGCCGACCGCGACAACCGATTCGACCCGGGCACACCACCGCTGCTGCGACTGACCGTGGCCAGGCTGTCCGCCCGCTCGTGGCGGGTGCTGATCACCAACCATCACCTCATTCTCGACGGCTGGTCGTCGCCGCTGCTGGTTCGCGAGATCTTCGCCGCCTACGCCGCGGGCGGCAGCGCTGACGGTCTGCCGGCGGTACGTTCGTACCGCGATTTCCTGGAGTGGCTGGGCAAGCGTGACAGCGCCGCCGCGCTGGACCGGTGGCGGCAAGTCCTCGGGCCCACGCCGTCGGCCACCCTGATCGCCCCCGACACCGCGCAGGTCCTGGGGTCGCGGCCGGCGGAACTGCGGATCGACGACCTGGGCGACGTGACCGACCGCCTGACCGCGCGGGCACGCACCGCGGGCACCACCGCCGCCGCACTGGTACAGACCGCGTGGGGGCTGACCCTCGGGCTCGACACCGGCCGGGGCGATGTGCTGTTCGGCACCACCGTCTCGGGCCGCAGCCCGGAGTTCGAGGGTGCCGAGTCGATTATCGGCATGACGCTCGGAGCCGTTCCGGTTCGCGTCGAAGCACGGGCGGCGGATTCGCTCATCGAAGTGGCACTGCGGGTGCAGGCCGCGCAGACCACCGTGATGGACGATCACTGGGTCGGCCTGCCGGCGATCTCGGGTGCGGTGGGGCTCGGCGAGATGTTCGACACTCTGCTGGTGTTCGAGAATCATCCGCTGAGCGCGGGCCCGCTGCAGGACACGATCGCTTCGGCCGGTCTGACCATCACCACGATCGAGCCACAGGATTCCACTCACTACCCGCTCACTCTGCAGGTGATCCCCAATCCCGAGATGCAGATTCGCCTGCACTACCTGCCCGAGGTGGTGTCCGCCGACCGGCGCGACCGGCTGGTGCGGACTCTGGTCACCGTGCTGGCCGCGCTCGCCGACGCACCGGACACACCGGTCGCGGCGCTACCCGTACTCGACGACACCGAGCTGGAACACATACGTGCGCTGGGTACCGGACCCACGCTCGTGCCCACCGAACTCGATGCCCTGCTGTCGATCACACCCGGCGACCGCACCGGCAGTCCCGGGGTGGCGGTGACCTGCGCCGGACACTCGATAACGTTCGCCGAGCTCGACGCCCGCGCCGACACCCTGTCCGCACGACTGCGGCGATGCGGGATTGGTCCGGAATCAATTGTCGCCCTGTCACTTCCACGGCAGGCGGACACAGTCGCCGCTGTGCTCGCGATCCTCCGGGCCGGGGCGGCGATCCTGCCGGTCGCGCTCGACTACCCCACCGACTTCATCACCTTCATCCTCGACGACGCCGCACCGGACCTGCTGATCGTCGATGGTTCCACACCGGTCCCCGGTTCGAACGGGTTGCGGCAGCTCATCATCGACACCCCGGAGGCCGATCCGGTACGAGATCCGTTGACCACCAAGGAACCCCATCCGGACAATCTCGCCTATCTGCTGTACACGTCCGGATCGACCGGAATCCCCAAGTCGGTGGCCGGAACCCGTGCGGGTCTGGCGGCACGGCTGACGTGGGCGCGGGAACTGTGGCCACCGACCGATCCCGACGTGCGGCTGGTCAAGAGTTCGCTGTCGTTCATCGACGGCCTCACCGAACTGCTCGGTGCGGTCGCGGCGCAGTCGCCGATGATTCTGGCGACCGACGACGAACGGGTCGATCCGATCGCCCAGGCGGGGCTCATCGACGACCACGCGGTCACGCAGGTGACGGCCGTCGGGTCCCTGGCCGCCGAACTCGCCGCCTCCGCACCGCGGGCCTGTGCCCGGATCATCAGGTGGATCCTGTCCGGTGAGACCTTGTCGGCCGACATCACCGGACGTCTGCTCGAGCTCGCACCACGCGCCACCATCGTGAACTCCTACGGCTCCTCGGAGGTCGTCGGAGACGTCACGTTCGCGGCGGTCGACGCGGCCACCGCCGATCCGGTCCCGATCGGACGCCCCGTCCCCGGCACCGAGATCCTCGTGCTCGACGCCGCGCTGCGTCCCACACCGGTGGGTGTGGTCGGCGAAATCTATGTCGCTTCAACACAACTCGCGCGCGGCTACCCACGCAGGCCGGGTCTGACCGCCGAACGGTTCGTGGCCAACCCGTTCGGCACCGGCAGACTGTTCCGTACCGGTGACATCGGATGCTGGGACAGCAACGGCGACTTGGAGTTTCACGGTCGCGGCGACGGTCAGGTGAAGATCCGCGGACATCGGGTGGAGACCGTCGGCGTCGAAGCCGCGCTACGCACCCTGCCGGGCGTCGACACGGCCGTCGTGGTGGCCCGCCCCGACCCGACGGGATCGCTGACCCTGTGGGCGTATGTGACCGGTGACGGGGGGCCCGACCCGGCAGCGCTGCGCTCCGGGCTGGCCGAGCGACTGCCCGACTATCAGATTCCCGCGGTCGTGGTCCTCGACGAACTGCCGACGCTACCCAACGGCAAGGTCGACCGGCGCTCGCTGCCGGACCCCGCGACGCTCACCGCGACGGCGGGGTCCCGGCCGCCGGCGACGGGTACCGAAAGCACGATCGCCGCGCTGTACGGTGAACTCCTCGGACTCGCCGATATCGATGCGGACTTGAACTTCTTCGCCGCAGGCGGACATTCACTTCTGGCAACCCGTCTGACACATCGCTTGACCCTCGAACTCGATGCCCCGGCCAGTGTGCGCACCGTCTTCGATCATCCGACCGTCGCCGCGCTGGCCGCCTGGGTCGACGGCCGTGCCGACGCGCCGCACCCGACCGCCGGCGCAGACGCCGGCCCGGGCGACGAGCCGCGCCCGGACCCGCTGCCCGCCTCCCCCGCCCAGCGACGACTGTGGGCACTCGACCGGCTGCAGCGGGACCTGTCGGCGATGCACGCGGAGACGGACTTCGAAGGGTCGGCCTACAATCTGGCATTCGTCGTCGAACTCGACGGTCACCTCGACGTGGACGCACTACGGGCCGCGGCGCAGTCACTGGTGGACCGGCACGAGTCGCTGCGCACCCAACTCGTCGTCGATGACGGCGGTGCCCTTTTCCAGCAGATCCTCCCGGCCGGCACCCCGGTACCGTCGACCGAGCACACGGGCCCCGGATCGGTTGCGGCCATGGAGTTTTCTCGTAGCTCGCCGTTCGATCTGGCCGAGGACGTGCCGATCCGGATCGACCTGGCCCACACCGGCGACGCGACGACGATCCTGCAGGTCGTGATGCATCACATCGCCGGCGACGAGTGGTCGACGCCGCTGGTGTTCGATGAGCTGGCAACCGGGTACGAGAACGCGATCAGCCACGCCGCCCCCCTTCCTGCGCCGGCGATCCAGTACGCGGACGCCGCACTCCGGCAGGATCGGCAACTCGATGCGACCGACGCATCGGGAACGTCGCTGCGGCAACGTGAACGCGAGCACTGGCGTGATGTTCTCGACGGTCTGCCCGACGAATTGCCGCTGCCCTACGACCGCCCGCGCCCGGCGATTCCGTCGGATTCAGGTGGCACAGTGGAGTTCTCGATCGACGCCAAGACAGCGGATGCTCTCGGCCGATTGACCCGCGCCACGGGCGTCACCGGTTTCATGGTGGCCCATGCGGCGGTCGTGGCGCTCTGGTCACGGCTGACCGGCTCCGACGACATCCCGCTGGGTACGCCGGTCGCCGGTCGCGACCACTCGGCGACGCAATCGGTGATCGGAATGTTCACCAACACCGTCGTCCTGCGTGCGCGGGTCACCGGCGATCCGACTGTCGCCGAACTCCTCGACCACGTCAAGCAGGTGGATCTGTCCGCGCTCGACCATCAGTCGCTGCCGTTCCAGGAGGTCGTCGACGCCGTCGACCCGGCGCGCGATGTGGCGCGCAGTCCGCTGTTCCAGACGATGGTGCAGTACCGCAGCCCCATCAGCACACCGGATTTCGC
Organism: uncultured Gordonia sp.; assembly: GCF_937858515.1. Taxonomy (NCBI): domain Bacteria; kingdom Bacillati; phylum Actinomycetota; class Actinomycetes; order Mycobacteriales; family Gordoniaceae; genus Gordonia; species uncultured Gordonia sp. The sequence goes on from NZ_CALLZT010000125.1 coordinate 74,868, forward strand.
CGGACTCACCGCCCGCATCGTACCGATACCGGCCACCACCGCCAAGTTCGACCTGACCGTCGAGTTTCTGGAAAACGGTCCCGGACAACCACTTTCCGGTCGCATCGAGTTCTCCCGTGACTTGTTCGACGACGCGACCGTCACTCGGATCGCCGACGCACTGACCGCGATGCTGACGGCGATGGTCGCCGACCCCGGCATCAGGCTGTCCCGGTTGCCGCTGCTGACCGACCCGGACCGGGCCGCATTGCACGCCTTCAACGACACCGCGACCCAGGTGCGCACGGACGTCGACCTGCCCGGCCTGATCTGGGAAGCAGCCGCCGCCCACCCCGGCACTCCGGCCGTCGTCGACGAGACCACGGCACTCAGCTACAGCGAATTGATCTGCGCCGCAGACACTCTTGCAGAACGTCTGCTCGGTGCCGGCGTCGGTACCGACGATGTCGTGGGGGTGGATGTGCCCCGCGGTATCGCACTGTCGGTGAGCGTGCTGGCGATCATGCGGGCGGGCGCGGCGTATCTTCCGCTCGACCGCGACCATCCGCCTGCACGCCGCGACTTCATCCTTGCCGATGCCGGGCCGGCCGCGATCGTCACCGACGACGGCGCCTCAATCATCGATGGCGCCACTCCCGTGGTCGTGGTCGTGGTCGATGCGGTGGGCACGCCCACCGAACCCGGTCCCACCGGTATCCTGCCACTGGCCGGAGCACTGCCCGCCGAGCGCGGCGCCTACCTGATCTACACGTCCGGTTCCACCGGAAAGCCCAAGTCGGTCGTGGTCGATCACCCGGCCATCGTGAACCGGCTCGAATGGATGCAGGACCGGTTCGGCCTGCGGCCCGGCGAACGGGTGCTACACAAGACGCCGATCGGTTTCGATGTGTCGGTGTGGGAACTGTTCTGGCCGTTGATCTGTGGCGCCACCATCGTCATGGCCACGCCCGGAGCACACCGGGAACCGGTGGCCATCGCCGAAACCCTTGCACGGCAACGAATCACCACGGCACACTTCGTTCCGTCGCTGCTACGCGCCTTCCTGGCCGAGACCAGTGACGCACTGCCCGATCTGCGCCGGATTCTGTGTTCCGGCGAGGCTCTGACCGCACCACTGCGCGATGGTGTGGCCGCGCGGTTCCCGCACGTGCGTCTGCACAACCTGTACGGCCCCACCGAGGCCGCCGTCGACGTCACCGAGATCGACGTGACCGACCTCGACGGCCCGGTCATGCCGATCGGTGCACCCGTGTGGAACACCGGCCTGCACGTGCTCGGCCGGACGCTCGACGAACTGCCGATCGGTGTGTGGGGCGAACTGTATCTGTCGGGGCGCCAACTCGCCCGCGGTTACGCCGGCCGGCCCGGTCTGACCGCCGGCCGCTTCGTCGCCTGTCCCTTCGGCGCGGGCGGCGAGCGAATGTACCGGACCGGCGACATCGCCCGCTGGACCGACGACGGAGTGCTCGAATACGCCGGACGCAGCGACAGCCAATTGAAGCTGCGCGGTCAGCGCATCGAACCCGGCGAGATCGAGCAGGCGCTCCTGTCCGCAGGTGGCCTCGCGCAGGCTGTGGTGGTGGGCCACACCACCGCCGACGGCCGCACCATGCTCGTCGCCTACGGCGTGCCCATGTCACCCGAAGATATTGCACCGGAACAGATTCTGTTGTCAGTGGCGCTCACGCTACCCGCTCACCTGGTACCCGCCACGCTCACGTTGCTCGACGCGCTGCCGGTCACCACGAACGGCAAACTCGACGCGCGGCGCCTACCGGACCCGGTGATCGCAGGGGTGGGCGGCACCGTCGATGACCCGGTGGCCGCCGACATCGCCGACGTGTTCGCCGAGGTCCTGCACCGCGACCAGGGCAGTGTCGGTGCCGGGGACGACTTCTTCGCACTCGGCGGCGACAGCATCGTCGCCATCACCGTCGTCAACAGACTGCGGCGCCGCGGGCTGCTCGTCGATGTGCGGGAGTTGTTCGAGCAGCGCACGGTCGCGGCCCTGGCCGCCGTGGTCCGCCGCGCCGAAGAGACCGACGCCCCGGAGGTGAGCACCGGCGACCCCGAGCGTACGGACCCCCTGCCGCTGACCCCGATCGTCGCGCAACTCGCGAGCCGGCCCGGACGCTGGCAGTCACTGGCCCAGTCCATCACCGTGGCACTGCCCGCCGCGATCACCGCCGACGAAGTCCGGCAGGCGCTGGCCGCGGTCATCTCCCGCCACGAGGCGCTGCGGCTACGGGTCACCACCACCGTGGCCGGGGTCTGGACGGTGCAACCTATCCCATCCGAATCCTTCGACACCGCAGGCATTCTCACGGTTCACGAGATCACCGACGCCACCGAGGAGGCGTTCGCCTCGGTCGCCGCCGGCACTCACGCCCGTCTCGATCCGACGGTCGGCGGAACTATCACTGCGGCAGCAGTTTTCGAATCCGGCAACAATGCGACCGACACCGGCTACGGCAGATTGGTGCTGGTGATCCATCACCTCGCGGTCGACGCGGTGTCCTGGCGCATCCTGCTCGATGATCTCGCCGAGGCCGCGAATGCGGTGGCCGCCGGAGCTACACCGGCACTCCCGCCACCGGCGGTGTCGTATTCGCGGTACACCGACACCGCCGCCGAGCTGGCGGCCGCACCGTCGATCATGGCGGAGCTGACCCGCTGGCAAGGTCTGCTGACCCGGTCGGCCCCGATCACCGATGCCGCGACACTCGGCGTGCAGGCCGACCTGGCCAAGGAGGTGATCACCCTGGACGCCGAGCAGACCCGCGCCTACCTGACGTCCGGGTCGGTGACCGCAGCGCTGATCGCCGATACAGGAACCGCGATCACCAGATGGCTCCCTCACCGGGGGAACCCAGTTGAAGCCGGGCCACTCCTGATCGACGTCGAAGGCCACGGCCGGGACCTGGGCGGACTCGACCTGTCACGGACGGTCGGCTGGCTCACCACCGTCGGACCGGTACTGTTCGACCCCGCCGCAGACGACCCGGTCGATGACATCGCGTCGGCACTCGGGCAGGAGAGCCATTCGTACGGACTGCTGCGCTACTGCAACGCGCGCACGGCGCGGGTACTGGCCCGTGCACCCAAGGCGCAGGTTCTGGTCAACTATCTGGGCACGATCGTGCTGGGCGGGCAGTCGGTTCCGGGCGGGCAGGCCGACTGGCAACCGGCGTCCGAGGCCGCGTGGACCCGCACCCGCCCTGCCGACGATCTGGGCGCAGAGTACGCGGTCACCGTGGATGCCCGCGTCGAACGTGACTCGCGGGGCCAGGACCGGCTCGTCGTCGAGGGGACCTGTTCGGCACTGGTATTCACCGGCCCGGAGATCGAAGCGCTGGTGCGTTCGGTCGAGGCCACCGTGTGTGAGCGGGCCGCCCGCTCAGGGCGTGTCTGCTCAGGGCATGTCCGCTCGTAGAAAGCCCATAGGTTACCCTAACCTGAGTCCGGAGTGCCCGACTTACCGAGCACGGACGTCCAGGCAGCACGACACACCGAGGAGCCTCACCGATGGCAGCAACCACACGGGCAACCACCACTCGAGCGGCTCGCGGCCACCGGCGCGCGCGCAACCTGATCGTCGCGCTCACCGCCTCCGCCGCCCTCGTCGCGGCGGGGTGTGGCAGCGACTCGTCGGAGGAGGCCACCTCCTCCACTGCGAAGGCGGCCGGTTGCCAGTCCGGTTCGGAGTCGGGCACCCGCGTGATCAAGGACACCTTCCTCGGCGATGTGGAGGCACCGGTGACCCCGCAACGCATCGTCGCGGGCTGGCTCGTCGGCAATCAGCTCCTCGACCTCGGGGTTCCGCTGGTCGGCCTGCTCGACGACTACAAGCAGAACGCGACCCAGGAAGAACTGGACAAGGCCAAGGACCTGCCCACGGTCGGGTCGATCTCCGACGGTCTGAGCGCGGAGAAGACCCTGTCGCTCAAGCCCGATCTGGTGGTCACCTCGATCCGCAAGGACATCGTCGAGACCCTTGCGGTGGAGAAGCTCAAGGACAAGGTGCCGGTGGCGGCCTTCGGCATCCTGGAGCCCGCCGACGTGTGGCGCAACTACACCAAGGTCGCCGACGCCGTGGGCTGCGGCGACAAGGTCACTGCCGATCTGAAGCGCCTGGACACCGAACTGGCGCAGATCGGCACCACCCACAAGGACACCATCGCCAAGCTCGGCGAGGTAGCGTACGTCGAGGGTTCAGCGGTGCCCGGCTCGTTCCAGATCGCCACGTCCAAGGCGCTGACGTACGAGCGGCTCACAAAGGCGGGCCTCACCTACTTCTCGGGAGCCGACCCCAACCCGGAACGCTATAACCAGGCCATCTCGCTGGAGCTGACCAGCAAGCTGGAACCGGCCAACGTGATCTTCTACGAGGCCGACTTCGACGGCAAACCCACCAAGCGGACCCAGGAACTGCTCGACAAGCCGACGTTCAAGAATCTGCCGGCGGTCAAGGCGGGCAACCTGTTCCCGTATCCGGCTCCGTACGCGTACACCATCACCGCCGCCGACAAGCAGGTCGAGGCCATCGAATCCGCAGTGAAGGCCGCTAAGCCCGCCGCCACGCCGTAATGACCGACAGCACCACCGTCACCGCCAGTCCCGCAACCGACGGGGCACCCATATTCGACGGGGCATCGGCACGGCCGCTGACCGCCGCTCAGCGTGAGATCTGGGTGGGGCAGCGGCTCACCGACGACGCCACCGCCTACTCGACGGTCCTTGTCGCACACGCCCGCGGTCCCGCCGATTTCGACGTTCTCCTCGACGCGATGAGCGCCGCGATGGCCGAATCGCAGGCGGTGCGGGTGCGGTTCCGGGTGACCGACAGCGGTGAGGTGGTGCAGGAGCCGACCGCCACCATCCCGACGGTCGACCTCCACGATCTGCGTGAGCGTCCGGACGCCTACGCGGCTGCCCGTGAGTGGATCGCGGCCGAGCTGGAACGCCCGTACGACGTCACCGGCGAAATACTGTTCCGGATCAGTCTGATCCGGGTGGAGGACGAGTACACCCTCGCCTATCTGTCGGCGCATCACCTCATCCTCGACGGCACGGCAGTGGGATTCGTGCTGGCGACAGGGCTCGCTCGCTATGACGCCCTGCGTCGCGGTGAAAAGTACGCCGGTGGCGACGATTCCGGGGATCAGTGGTCGCTGGGCAGTCTGGTCGACCTCGACGAGGACTACCGAAACTCGGCGCAGTTCACCGAGGATCGCGATTTCTGGCTCGCGCATGTGGCCGATGCTCCCCCGCCCCCGCGCCTGCTCACCGACCTCGATCCGATCCCCCGCCGGGCCGATATTCTGTCCGTCGGGCTCACCGACGACGAATACGACCGGCTGTACGGGCAGGCACGCACACTCGGGGTGCGGACCGCCGGCCTGTTGTTCGCCGCGCTCGCCGGTTTTCTGCATCAGCGGACCGGCCAGTCGGATCTGATGCTCGCGATGCCGATGGCAGCGCGCACAACCCCCGAATTGCGAACGCATCTCGGCACTTTCGCCACCGTGCTACCGGTCCGGGTGAAGTTGCGGTCCGGCGCCACCTGGCGGCAGGCGGCCGGTGACATCGACGAGTTGCTCGGCCAGGTGGCCCCGCACAGCCGCTTCCGAGGTGAGGATCTCGGCCGGGCGCTGCGCGAGGCCGGCACACCCAAGGCTCTGTTCGGGGTGGGTGCCAACGTGCTGCCGCTGAGCACGCGGCCCTTCACCCGGCTCGGTCTGGACGCGACGCTGGAGATCCTGTCGTCGGGTCCGACCGGCGACATCGACGTGTTCTTCGAGGTCGACGTACCGGCCAAGCAGATCCGCCTCAATCTGCACGGCCCGGGTACCCATATGGCCGAGATGACCGTCATCGCAGATGAATTGGCAGAGTACGTACGTGGCTTGGTCAACGATCCGGAACAGGTCATCGGCCCACCGCTGACCGTTCTCGCCGCCGGATCGGCCGCTCCGGAGACACCTGCCGGGACGCTTCCCGGAGCCGAGGAGTGGATCACCTACAACGACGCCGATTCTCTCGACTCCCCGGGCCCCGATGCCGAGACCGGCCCGCCGGCCGCGACGGTGATCGCAGTGTCGACACCTCCCGGAACCGAGGCCGCCCAGGTGCGAGCGGTGCTGACGACCCTCGCCGGTGCTCATCCGGAACTGTCGCTGCGCGCCGAACGCTGGGCTCCCGGTCTGTGGGAGTACGTTCCGGCCGATGCCGCGGATTGGCCTACGATCCTCGACGCCGCCACCCCTGCCGACCAGGCTGCCGACGAATTGGCCAATACAGCAGCAGGTTTCGCGGCAGCATGGATTCCGGGGGTACGCAGACGACCGGGAACGCTGCTGCTGGCGGCGCACCCGCTCGTCGTCGACGCACAGGGCATGCAGATCCTGCGGCAGGATATCGAAACCTGTTGGGCCACCCTCGCATCCGGTGGTGCTCCGACCCTTCCCGCGGCACCCGCACCGGCGGATGCGGTGACCTGGGCCGGGGACCGCGCCCAATCCGGTACATGTGTCGAACAACTCGACGGCTGGCTGGAACTGGCACGCCGAGCACCATCTCCGGCCCCCGCAGGCGAGTCGGCCACTGCTGCCACCGCGATGGTCACGACCGATCCGTCCGCGACGTCCGCCGCGGGATTGGACCCCGGTGGTGCCGCACTCGCGGCCCTGAGCCTGGCTCTGCACGACATCGATTCCGCAACAAACGCTTCGGAAACGATCGTCGATCTGGACCGCACCGGTCGCACGGGATATCCGGAGCCGGTCGCCGGAAGCGCGGCCCCATTCGGTTTCGCCGCACCCGTCGCGATCGCCGCGGCCAGCGATCCGTCGGCCGCGCTGCGCTCAGCGCGGAGCCGACTGAATCGACATCGCGACAACGGAATCGATTTCGCATTGTTGCGGTACCTGCATCCGCAGGCCTCGGGTGTGCTCGCCGGTACCGGCGACCGCTGGCGGATCCGAGTTCGCGATGAGCGTGGCCTGCGTGTGCTGCGCGCCGACGAGCCGAAGTCCGGTGCGCTGGTCCGTGTCACCGACACCGGATTCGAGTTCACCGTCTACTCGCCGCTCGCGGTGGGTGGGCGTTCCGTCGAGCCACTTGCGCTGGCACAGGCCTGGGCCCGGGCGGCCGAGTCTGTGGCCACCGCCGCGGCCGATCCCGCCAACCAGGTCGGTCCGTCCCCGGACAACATCGTGGGCGTGGCGCTTTCCGACACGGCCCGCAGCCGGCTTCGGCAATTGGCTCCCGGGCCGATCGAGGCGATCTGGACCCTGTCACCGCTGCAGGAGGGTCTGTACTTCCAGTCGGTGGTGTCCGAGGACCTCGACATCTACAACGCACAGTTCGTGCTCGATTTCGACCGGGCGCTCGACCCACCACGGCTCAGGCACGCGCTGACCGCTCTGATGGCCGACCATCCGTCGCTGCGTGGCGGGTTCACCCACGAGGGGTTGCCCGCACCGGTCCAGTACATCGTCGACGGGTTGCCGGCACCGCTGGAGATCGCCGACCTGCGCGAACTACGCGGCGCCGCACTCGACGACGCGTACGACCAGGTGATCCTGGCCGATCGCGAGCACAAGTTCGATCCGGCCGCGCCCCCGCTGTGGCGGGTTACGCTGATCCGGCGCCCCGACGGCGACCGGGTGGCGGTGTCCCGCCGGTTCCTCGTCTGGGACGGCTGGTCCAACGGTCCGTTCATCGGCGGCCTGCTCGCCCACTACGCCGGCGAGCGCGACGACGAGCCCACGCCGATCGAGTCCGCCGTCTTCGCCCGATATCTGCGCTGGCTGGGCGAACGCGACCACGACGCCGCGGCGGCGGCCTGGGCCCGCTATCTCGATGGGTACGACGAACCCTCGGTCCTGGTGCCGGAGGCCGATCCGATCGTCCGGGGCTACACCAGGATTCACGAGCACACTCTGACCACTGAGCAGTCCGCGGCGCTGCCCGCACTCGCCCGGACCGCCGGCGTCACTCTCAACACGATCTTGTCGACGGCACTGTTGCTGGTGGTCAGCCGGTGGACCGGGCGCACCGACGTGGCGATCGGCCAGACCGTGGCCGGCAGGCCACCCGAGGTCGACGGGGCCGACGCCGCGATCGGTATGTTCCTCAACACGGTTCCGGTGCGGGCACGGCTGCGCCCGGACGCCACCGTGGCCGAGTTGCTCGGCGCGCAGCAGTCGACCGCGCTCGCCGTGCTCGGACACGACTGGCTCAGCCTCGGTGAGATCCAGGCTCAGGCGTCGGCTCCCGTCCTGTTCGACACCCTGCTGGTGCTGCAGAACTTCATCGCCGACGCCCTGCTGGGGGCCGAACACGGCGTGGTCGGGCACACCAGCGACGACCACACCCATTTCGCGCTGACCGTGGTGATCACCCCCGGCGACGAGCTGGCGGTCAAGATCGAGACCCGCTCGGACATCGTCTCCGACGAAACCGCCGACGGACTGTCGGACGACCTGATCACCCTGCTGACCGCGCTCGCCTCCCCGGACGGGGTTCTCGACACCCAGCTGGCCCAGTTGCCGATCGCTGCGGCCGAACGGCCACAGATCGGCCGTGCACTCGATGTGCCGGAGCTGTCGGTATCGGAGCTGCTGGCCGCGACCGCGGCCGAGAACGCCGACGCCACCGCCCTGATCTTCGGCGACCGATCGCTGACCTTCGGCGAACTCGATGCCGAGATCAACAGACTCGCAAGGCTGTTGATCGCAGAGGGGGCCGCACCGGAAACGGTGGTGGCCCTGGGGATCGAACGCTCCATCGAGATGGTGGTGGCCCTGTTCGCGGTACTGCGCACGGGTGCGGCGTACCTGCCACTGGAACTCGTGCACCCGGCCGAACGCCTGCACGAACTGGTGGCCGACGCCCGGCCGGTTCTCGCGCTCACCGCCGGCACCACCGCCGAGACCGACCAGGTGATCTTCTCCGGCACCGGGGTCGAGCCGATCGGTCTGCGGTCACCGCTGGTGCTGGCACGGCTCACCGGACTGTCTCCGGAGCCGTTGTCCGACAAGGAACTCGGCGGATTCTCCCACGATCACGCCGACCGCCTCGATCATCCCGCGTACGTGATCTACACGTCCGGATCGACCGGTAAACCCAAAGGTGTGGTGACCGGTTATCGCGGCCTGACCAATATGTACGTCAACCACCTCGACGAGATCTTCCGGCCCGCGGTGGCCCGCTCCCGGTTCGACCGGCTGCACATCGCACACACGGTGTCGTTCGCATTCGATATGTCGTGGGAGGAGTTGCTGTGGCTCACCTACGGCCACACCGTGCACGTGTGCGACGAGGACCTGCGCCGCGATCCACGTGACCTCGTCGCCTACTGCGACACCCACACGATCGACGTCATCAATGTGACGCCCACCTACGCCGAATACCTGATCTCAGCGGGACTTCTGAACGGCGAAACCTTCGGCGGAGCAACAGATTCACACCGACCCGCACTCGTATTGCTCGGCGGTGAGGCCGTGGGTACCGGGGTATGGGACGCGCTGCGCGACGCCGACGGTACCGAGGGTTACAACCTGTACGGACCTACTGAGTACACAATCAACACCCTCGGCGGCGGCACCGACGATTCGGCCACACCCACCGTCGGCAGACCCATCAGCAACACCGTCGGCCATCTGCTTGACCCGTGGCTGCGTCCGGTGCCGCCGGGAGTACCGGGTGAGCTGTACGTCGAGGGTGACGGCCTCGCGCGCGGCTACGGGGGCCGGCCCGAGCTGACCGCCGCGAGTTTCGTCGCACACCCGGACAACCCCGGCGAACGGCTGTACCGCACAGGCGATCTGATGCGCAGACGGGCCGACGGGCTTCTGGATTACCTGGGCCGCACCGACTTCCAGGTCAAGGTGCGCGGCTACCGCGTCGAGCCCGCCGAGGTCGAAGCCGTGCTCGCGGCCGTCGACGGAGTCCTGCACGCCGCCGTTGTGGCACGCACCGATAGCGCCGGGACACCCTCGGCCACAACGACACTGGACGGATACGTGGTGTCCGACGGCGCTCTGCCGCCGATCCCGCAGATCCGGCGGCAACTGGCTGAGAAACTCCCGGCGTACATGGTGCCGTCGACGATCACCGAGATCGACGAGATCCCGGTCAACGTCAACGGAAAACGGGATGTGTCCGCGCTCCCCGAACCTGTGACGGTCCTCGGCGGTGCCGGCCGCGCCGCTTCGATGCTGGAACGGGTACTCGCCGAGATCGCCGCGGGTGTCTTCGGTGTCGACGACGTGGCCCCCGACACCAATCTGTTTGATCTCGGTGCGCATTCGCTGCAACTGATGACGTTCGCCGACGCCGTGCGGAGCAGGCTCGGCGTCGAGCTCAAGGTGGCGGACGTATTCACCAATCCGTCGATCGCGGGTTTGGCCGCGGTGCTCGGCGGAGACTCCGATACCGGCTCGCAGCTGCGGGTTCCTCTGATCGGCTTCCGTCAGGCGGGGGCCGACACTCCGGTGTTCGTCCTGCCGCCGGGCACGGGCCTGGGCTGGCGGTATGGGCAGTTGCTCGCGCACATCCCCGATTCGCGGGGCGTATTCGCCGTGCAGTCACCGGCGATCGCGAGCATCGAGGTCAGTGCCGACCTTGATTCGGCGGCAAGATATTTCGCCGAACAGATCGACCGGGCGGCTCCAGCCGGGCCGGACGGAACAAGGCCGCCGGTGACGCTGCTCGGCTGGTCGTTCGGTGGCTCGGTGACCACCGCGGTCGCGGCAGCACTGGCCGAGCGCGGCCGCGCGGTCGAGTCGCTGGTGCTTGTCGACGCGTTCGCCCGCTCCCCCGCCGAGTATTTCGAATATGTCGACACGATCTCCCCCGCAGCCGCGGCATTGGCGGCGATCGACGTTCCGGTTCCGCCCGAACTCGCGCCGGAGCTGACGGTCGAACAGGCCGTCGAGGTGGTGCGCGGCAGCGATTCCGTGTTCGCCGGGCTGGGCGCCGACTACGTCGAATCCATCGTGGAATCGAATATGTGGGCGTTGACGGTGATGCGGGAACTACATCCGCCGGCCGCACCCGTCGACATCCCGGTGCTGTACGTCGAGGCCGATCCCCCGTTCTCATACAACACGTGGTCCGGGATGCTGGATGTGAAACAGCATGTGCACGTTGAGTATCCGCATCCGCAGATGCTCAACCCCGACGCGGTGCGCACGTGGGGGCCGCACCTGGCCGCCTTCCTGGAGCGGTGACATGACCCATCCGATCCCATTGACCTGCGCCCAGGCCGGACTGTGGTTCGGCCAGACACTGGCCCCCGACAATGCGACGTTCAACGTGTGCGACGCCATCGAGATCCCGGGCGAGGTGGACGTCGAATCACTGGCGCGCGCAGCACAATCGGCTGTCGCCGAGTCCGATACGCTGACCACGCGGCTGGTCGAGACCGGTACCGGGTGGCGTCAACTGCCCGGCGGCTTCGACCTTCCGCTGCCCACCGTCGTCCACAGCGATGCCGACGATCCGTGGCCGACGATCACCGCGCAGGTCCGCGAGTGGACCGGCAGTGCGCACGATCTACGCGCCGTACCCGGTGTGCACCAATGGATCATCAGCGCACCGGGCCGCACGTTCTGGGTGCTGGCCGTGCATCACGCGCTGATCGACGCGTACGGCCTGTCGCTGGTGTTCAACCGGGGTGCAGCTCTGTACGGGCATCTGGTGGCGGGAACAAGGGATACCGCCATCCCTCTCGATTCCATCGCCAAGGTGGTCGACGGCGACCTCGACTACCTGTCCTCCGACGCCTATGCCGCCGATGCCGCATTCTGGTCCGACCGGCTCGACGGCGCCCCCGAAACGGGAACGTCGGGGCAGGCCGACGCCGTACGTACGCTGCGGACCAGGTTGCCACAGATGCCCGGCAACTGGACCGTCGCGGTCACCGCGGGCGTCGCCGGATATCTGGCCCGAGTACGCGGTGACGCCGAGATAAGCCTCAGTTTTCTGCTGATGAACCGGCTCGGCTCACCGTCGGCGCGGGTGCCCACTGTGTCGGTCAACCTTGTCCCGCTGCGGGTGCCGACCGGCGCCGGCGACAGCGTCGCCGAGATCATCGCCGGCACCGGATCCGCAATCGCAGAACTGAGCCGGCATCAGCGCTACCGAGGCAGGCCGGTGGGCACCGAACCCACCCTCACCGGCGGTTTCAGCCGATTCGCCGGCACCGTCGTCAACGCCAAACCGTTCGCGCCGTCAGTCCGTTTCGACGGCCGCGACGCCGTCCAGCATTCCATCGAACGCGGCCCGGTACAAGACTTTTCGGTTACTGTCGCCCCCACCGGCGACGGCGAGCTGAGCCTGCTCATCGACGCCGATGCCGACCGCTACGACGAGGCTGCGCTGTCGCGGCTGTCCGGCGGCATCGCCCGCTTCCTGGTGGCTTTCACCGACCCCGCATCTGCGGCCACCCGGCTGGCGGCGATGCCCGTGATCACCGACGATCAGGTCGACGAAGCGACCCGCCTCGGCCGCGGCGACCCCAACCCCGGCGCCTCGTCGATGATCGAGACATTCGACGCGACAGTCGCCGCGCATCCCGATGTACCGGCGATCGTCGCGCCGGACGCCACCTGGACGTTCACCGAATTGGCCGCTCGCACTCGAGCATTAGCCCGTTCACTGCGGGCGGCCGGGGTACGTGCCGACGACCCGGTGGCGATCGTCGCCGACTCGTCTGCCGCGACGGTCGCCGCGATCCTGGCAGTGTGGCGGGCGCACGGTGCGTTCGTCCCCATCGATCCCCGCTATCCGGCCGACCGGGTCAGGCACCTGCTCACCGACTGCCGGGCGCGGGTGTTGCTGGTCACCGAAACGACCCGCGAACTGGCCGCACAGCACCTTCCGGCCGATGCGACACTCATCGACCTCGATGCGACCGACTTGCCGGGTGAATCGGAAGTGTCTCTGCCGCAGGGATATCCACATCCGGAGAATGCCGCCTACGTTATCTACACGTCGGGATCGACAGGCCTGCCCAAGGGCGTGGTGATCCCCCACCGTGCCGTGACGACGCTCCTCGGCTCCCACCGGCATTTCACGATGCCGGACAAGCCCATCCGGATCCTGAGCACCCATACCTTCTCCTTCGACTCAGCCGTGGTGCCGCTGGCGTGGATGTGTTTCGGGCATCACCTGCACCTGATCGACCGCGGCGACGTCACCGACCCGGATATCGTCATCGACTTCATCCGTTCCCACCGGATCGACTACGTGGACGCGGTGCCCGCACTACAGGCCGAGTATGTGCGTGCGGGTCTGGTGAATCCTACTGGTGGTGAACATGTTCCGCGATGGCTCTCAACGGGCGGCGAGGCGTTTTCGCCCGCGTTGTGGACCGAACTGCACGCCAATCCCTCGGTCACCGTGTTCAACCTGTACGGCCCCACCGAAACCGCCGTCGAGATCACCTTCGCCACCGTCACCGACACACCCGAACCATCGATCGGAGTGCCGTCGCGCGGTGCCGACCTGCACGTGCTCGACCGACATCTGCAGCCCGTCGCGGCCGAAGATGAGGGCGAGCTGTACATCGGCAGCCGGCAAATGGCGCGCGCCTACCATCGACGCCCCGACCTGACTGCGCAACGATTCATCGCGAGCCCTTTCATCGCGGGTGAACGTCTTTACCGCACCGGCGATCTGGTGCGCTGGAATAGCTACGGCCAACTCGACTACCTCGGCCGCGCCGACGACCAGGTGAAAGTCCGCGGCTACCGCGTCGAACTCGGCGAGGTGGAGTCCGCCGTCATCGCCGCCGCCCGCACGCTCGACATTCCGGTGGGTGCGGTGGTCGCCGACGTCCGGGCGTCCGCAGGCTCACCGGCGCGGCTTGTCGCCTACCTGACCGGAACCGACACCACGGACTTCTCGGCACTGCGCGGGGAGATCGCGCGCGTCGCACCGTCGTACATCGTCCCGTCGGCATTCGTACCGATCAACGCGGTCCCGCTGAGCCCGGCGGGCAAGACCGATCGTCGGGCCTTACCCGATCCGTGGCACGGTCAACCCGTTGCCGCGCAACCGGTGTCGGGGGATTCGCCGGTCGCAGTCCTCTGCGGTCTGATCGCCGACATCCTCGAATTGCCGACGGTCGATCCCGGTGAGGACTTCTTCACCCTCGGTGGTGACAGCATAATCTCCATCCAGTTGACCTCGCGGGCAAGAGAATTCGGTATCGTCGTGACCCCGCGCCAAGTGTTCGAGCTGCGGACCGCGCAGGCGTTGGCCGACGCATCCGCGGATTCGGCCACACCGGCCGTCACCGTCGACCCGGCACAGGCCGTAGGAGATATCCCGTTCACACCGTTGATGCACCGGGTGCTCCGCAACGGCGGCCCGCTCGACACGTTCGCACAGGTCCGCGCGTACCGGATCCCGCCCGGGACGACGCCGGACCAGTTGGCCGGTACCCTCGACGCGGTGCGCAGGGCGCACCCGATGCTGCGTGCCCGTCTCACCGACGACGGACTCGTGGTCGATTCAGCACCTATCGATGGCGCCGACGGCACCGTCGACGAGATCCACACCCCCACGGGCGTCGATGCCGCGGCGGCGCAGACGTGGGCCGAGCGGCGCATCACCGAGGCAGCACACCACCTGCACCCGCGCGCCGGGCTCATGAGTCGAGCTCTGCTTGTCCGCGAAGTCCCGGCCGGGGCCGGAGTAACCGACGCGTTCGTCCTGATCGTGCATCACCTGGTCGTCGACGGGGTGTCCTGGCGCATCCTCGGCGAGGATCTGCGCAGCGCTTTCGACGCCGTGTCCCGCGCCGGGGCACCCCGGCTTCCCGCGCCCACCTCCTCGTTCCGCGAATGGTCGCGCGGGCTGGCCTCCCGAGCCGACGATGCCGACATCGCCGCAGGTGCCGGTCTATGGGAACATCCCCCGGCCGTTCCCGGCCCCGGCGACATCGCGGTCGCGGGCCGCCCGTTGGACGCGGCCATCGATGTGGCGTCGGCCGTCGAACGGTTCGAGGTCGAGCTGCCCGCGCGAGAAGCCATCACCGATGTCCCCGACCTGTATCGCACCGGACCCACCGAAGTGCTGCTTGCCACGCTCGCGCTGGCGATCGCACGGGTGTACTCCGGCGAGCGGTCCGGTCCGCGGCGACTGTTCGTCGACCTCGAAGGGCACGGCCGCGACGAGACCCTCATCGACGACGTCGACCTGTCGCGCACCGTCGGCTGGTTCACCGCCTTCTGGCCCGTATCGATCGAAGTCCCCATGACCGATCACACGGCACCGACCCGATCGGCCGACACCGTCATCAAACAGGTGAAGGAACGACTGGCCGCGCCAAAGTTCGGAGGCCTCGAATACGGTCTGCTGACCGAACTCTCACCCGCCGCGCAGCCACAGCGGCCCAGCGGTGTGCTGTTCAACTACCTCGGCAGGCTCACCACCGGCGAAGGCACCGGACCGTTCTCCGCGGTGTGGCCCGGCAAGCCGATCATCGTGGTCCGCGACGACGCCATGCCCGTGTCCCATCCGCTGGAGATCAACGCCGTCGCCGTGGCCGTCGATGACGAACTTCGGCTGCGCGCCGAGATCTCCTACGTACGCACGCTCATCACCCGGGAGCAGGCGCGGCGGATCGTCGACGAATGGTCGGCGATCCTCGCTGCGCTGGCCGCCCCCGACACATTCGGCGAACTCGGCGGGATCACCCCGTCCGATTCACTGATCGATGACCTCACCCAAGACGAAATCGACGAATTCGCAGATGAATTCGCCTGAGAACCCCACCACTGCGCCGAAAGAGTCACCAGATCATGGCATTGCTTTTCACCGTTGACACCGTCGAGGATCTCTCGCCGCACATGCGCCGGTTCACCTTCTCCGGCGATGCCGTCGGCGCGTATATCGCCACCGGCCAGTTTCCCAATATCAAGATCTTCCTGCCGCACCCCGACGGCACCTACGACGTCCCCGAACTCGACG